>CAWVTW010000023.1:0-16418 GCA_963933175.1 uncultured bacterium | reverse complement strand
TGATAAGCCCCATATTTCCTTCATTGATAATATCGGCAAGTGAAAGGCCATTACCCTGATATTTTTTTGCGACAGAAACCACAAAACGAAGATTAGCTTCTACCAATTCTTTCATGGCTCTTTCATCATTCGCCTGGATTCGAATTGCCAATTCAACTTCACGTTCCGGAGGTAACGGATTGAATTTCCCAATTTCAGCCAAATACATGCTGATACTCCCGCTGGAGACTTTACTGGGTTTTACTTTTTTCTTTTCGGGTGTTTTAGCGGCTGTTTTGGATGGTTCTTTCTTTTCTTTTACAGCAACGGTTTGATCTTTTTCAGTTTTAGCCAAGTCAATGACCCCTAGTTGAGATGTTAATAGTTTGTTTCGCTTTGAGTAAAGCCGACAAATTTAGGAATAATTATTAATTATTTAAAGATAATCTTCTAAATATTCTAACTTTTAAATAATACTAATATCTTTGAAACCTGATTAAAAAAAGATTATACACTACTGAATCTGTAATATGTATTCATTTACATGTTTTTCTAAGATGTCTAATGGGACAGCACCATGCCCTAGAACGACGTCATGAAAATCACGAATATTGAAATTCTCACCCATTTCTTTTTCTGCTTTGGAGCGGAGTTCACGGATCTTCAATTCACCTATTTTGTAAGCTAACGCTTGCCCCGGCCACGCAATGTATCGATCAATCTCCACGGTGACATCATTCTCAGTTTTGGCAGTATTAGATAACATAAAATCAATTGCTTCCTGACGGGTCCAACCCAACGTATGCATTCCCGTATCTACAACCAATCTACATGCGCGCCACATTTCATAAGTGAGTTGACCAAACTTGCTATAAGGATCCTCGTAAAACCCCATCTCTTCTGCTAATTTTTCAGAATAGAGTCCCCACCCTTCCACAAATGCGGTATACCCGCCATATCGACGGAATTTTGGTATATTTTCCAACTCTTGTGCTAAGGTAATCTGTAAATGATGCCCGGGAACCGCTTCATGGATGGAAAGTGCTTCCATCTCATATTTTGGACGCGTCTCCAGTTTATAAGTATTGGCCATGAAAAAACCGGCTCTGCCCGCTTCCTGAGACCCAGAATAATAATATGCTGTGGGTGATGCAGGTGCTTGATAATCTGGGATTGGTTTTACACCGTAAGGCAATCTCGGAAGTAAACCAAAAAACTTGGGTAATTCTGCGTCGGCTTTTTTACAAATCATTCTATATTCATTTAACAACTCATCCTCCGATGTAAAATAAAACTGGGAATCAGTACGGAGAAAGGTAAGGAATTCGTCAAATGATCCTTTGAATTCTGTCATATTGATGACCTTTTTCATTTCAGCCCGAATTCTATCTACTTCGCCCAATCCGATTTGGTGAATCTCTTCAGCTGTAAGATTTGTGGTTGTGTAACTCTTGATCTGATATTTGTAATAAACATCTCCATTGGGAAAATCCTTACAAGCAATGGACTCCCCACATGAAGGAAGGTAGGATTCAATAAAATAGGAATAAAGTGTTTCATAAGCTGGATAGACATATTCCGTCAAAACAGATAGCATTTCATCAATTAGTCGGGTCTGTTCTTCGCTTGGTATGGATTCGGGGAAATCTTTGAATGGTTTAAATAGTGGGGATTCCTCAATCATTTTTTCGAACTGGGCTTTAATCTGATCTGGCACAGACACCAATATAATCTTAGGCGGTACCCACCCTTCTTTCACACCCCGCTTCATGAGATCAATCGTTTGGTCCAGTTTGGTTGGGAATGCCCTCATTCGAGCGAGATAATTCTCATAATCCTTCACGTTATTAAAGGGCATATAATTTGAAATCCCAGCAAAACCAATCTGGATACCACCCATTTGATCTATGGGAATTAAATAAGATAAAAACTGGAATCCCTCGATCTGTTTTTCTATGCCTTGGAGGTAAAGATCATAATTCAGTTGATCATCTTCCGATAGTTTAGATCGATCTATTTTTTTGACAGTCTCTTGGAGTTCTCTGGTTTCACCTTGCCTTTTCAAAATGGTTTCGTAGGACGTATCATTTAGTTTATCATTGAATCGATTATCCCCTAAACTGGATGCCCATTCAGGATTTCTTACAATCCCCTTTTCCCACTGTTCAGAAAGAAGTTCATGAAATTTTTCAGACTCGGACTTCTCCCCATTTTTAATTTTGTAATCAGAATTAAAAATAACACAGTCTACATTTAGAAAAAGAATTAGTAATAGAAAGAATATATTTTTCATTGATTTAATTGTTATTGATTAATTCTGCTAAGAGATAAATGTCAAAAATATTAATTATATCGTCAAAATTTAAATCTGCGAGTGTATGTTGTGATTCAGTCAAATCCAAGTTATATAGAATCATATTGACAATCAATATAATATCCATATTATCGATAATTTGATCTTCATTCACATCACCATAAAACGCACCATTATCTAATCCTTTATAATATTTCATTACAGTAAATAACCCGTTAATGTCACTGCCAAATACAAAATCATTTTCAGTGTATTGATAAATCCCCCAATTACCGGCCCAAGGTGGTGATAGGTCATCATTGTCCGTATAAGTATCAAAGTGTGCAGATTCAATGGGGTCAACTGGATCACTAAAATCGACAATAGACATTCCATAAGTATAATTTGATATAAATAATCGAGACCCCATAACTTGTGCATTATGCGCTACAAGATTCGGCCCAAGGTATTCGCCTACAACATGAATATTTTCCAAATCTTCAACATTCCAAAATTTTACGGTTTTCGTTGCAGTTTCCTCGGTAGTCATAACATATTTCCCATCGTCTGAAGGCCAAATAGTGTGAACATATCCATTATCAGGAATGTCCACTCTCACTATTAATGCTGGTGATGTTTTCTGACTTACATCGTACATTGAAAATGTTCCACGCCAGCCCTCAGCAATATACACCGTATCATTTCGTGCAAAAACATCATGAATTTGTTCAGTAAAAATATAATGAATTTCCTGGGGATCTTCGGAATTATTAATATCAATGATACGGACTCCTTCACGGTTTTGGCCCAGCACATAGGCAAACCCTGTAGATACATCTATGGACATATTATGCGACCGAATATGATCATTATAGATATAAGTACTGGTTAACAAAACACTATCCGGCAAGGATGATAAATCGATGATTTGCATTCCTTCGTTTGTTCCAGTGTTTTCACTCACAACAAAGGCATAGTTCTCAAATGTTTTAATATCTCGATGAAAGTATGCATCGCCCTGCATCGGACCTAAAACTGTATCAATAATCGTCATGTCTTCTACGCGAATAAAAACCACGCCTTCTAAAATTCCCATCATGGCATAGTCTTCTCCATCCAGAGATGTGTACCCCCAAACATCTGATCCACCATATCCCATACCATCATCATTGAACTGGATCTGACCATGGAGGGTAAATGTATCTCCCGCCATCGTTATTGAAGACAGGAAAGATAAAATATAAAATCCATTCAAGAATTGGGTTGGAAAAAATCTCATTTTTAGAATAACTATTTAAAATAGAGGTAGAACTTATAAAATAATAGTTACTATATACATGTCTGACAATCACCAAAATAAACAAGTATTCCTTTAGCCAAAATCACCCTTACCTTGTAATCTTTCTTATAACAAGGAAACGATCTTTCCATCTCATTCTAAGATAATAATTTGGATCTTGATTAGACTATATTTAAACGGTAATAAATTGGGAGAGATACATGACTTTAACTCAAAACTTGATTCCCAAATATACTAAATATTATCAATGATTAAATTTCAGCGTATTTTTCTTTTTTCTTCTCAGATGCCCTTTTATTCTGATCCAATTCCATTTTTCTTAAACGAATCGAAAGAGGTGTTATTTCCACTAATTCATCTTCCGCGATAAATTCAATGGATTGATCTAAAGAGAGAAGTTTTGGAGGACGAATCGTGACAGATGCATCCGTTCCGGATGCACGCATGTTTGTCAATTTTTTCTCCCGGGTAATGTTCACATTCATGTCTTCAGAACGGTTCCGTTCGCCAATGAGCATACCGTCATAGACTTCTGTCCCCACGCTTACGAGCAATTCGCCACGGTCCATCATACCCATGCAAGCATAAGCTGTTACTTTCCCATTCCGGTCTGCTACCAATGCACCCGTATTTCGTTGGGGGATACGACCAAACCAAGGAGCAAAACCATCAAAAAGTTTGTTCATAATTCCTGCACCTTGAGTATCCGTCATGAATTGACTCCGGAAACCGATCAATCCACGGGATGGGATGGAAAATTCCATATTTACCCTACCACTGCCATGATTTTGGAGATTGGTCATTCGCCCCTTTCTTTTTGATAATTTTTCTGTAACTATCCCCACTCTATCTTCTGGGATATCCAAGAAAACTTTTTCCATGGGTTCCATTGTTTTTCCATTCTCTTCTTGGGTAATAACGTGTGGTTTGGAAACCATAAACTCATACCCTTCCCTACGCATGGTTTCTATCAAAACAGCCATTTGGAGTTCACCCCTACCCCGAACTTCAAACACATCGACCCGTTCTGTTGGAAGGACATGGAGAGATACATTACTCAAAATCTCCTTTTGCAATCTTTCGTGAATATGACGGGTGGTGAGGTAATTCCCTTCTTTCCCGGCAAAGGGACTGTTATTTACATAAAACAACATGGAAACGGTGGGCTCATCCACTTCGATCCGTGGTAAAGGTTCAGGATTTTCATTATCAGAGATGGTATCGCCAATAGTAATGCCATCTAATCCCGCAATGGCAATAATGTCCCCTGCTTCTAATTTTTCAACTTGGATTTTTTTAAGTCCTTTAAATGTGTATAAAGCAGAAAATTTATGGTGGTGCGTAATTCCTTTCTCTCCACAAAGCGCATATGAGGAATTCATTTCAAGCGTACCATTATTCAAACGACCAATAGCTATTTGCCCTACATAGGGATCATAATCTAGGTTGGTCACTAGAAATTGCGGGGTGTAATTATCATCTGCAACCGGTCCAGGAATTCTTGATAAAATTGTATCGAAAAGTGGTTCAAGATCTGTTGATTTATCATCCAATTTAATATGGGCGACACCTTCTTTAGCATTTGTATATAAAATAGGGAATTCTATCTGTTCATCAGTAGCATCCAAATCAATAAACAGGTCATACACTTCATCCACAACTTCACTTATCCTAGCATCCCCTCGATCAATTTTATTAATTATAAGAATAATTGGCAGGTTCTTTTCCAGCGCCTTCTTTAAAACAAATCGAGTTTGAGGCAAAGGACCTTCACTGGAATCAACAAGTAACAAAGCACCATCTACCAGATTCAGACTTCGTTCCACTTCACCTCCAAAATCTGCGTGACCCGGCGTATCCATAATGTTGATCTTAATATTTTTGAAATGGATCGCGGTATTCTTGGCCGTAATAGTAATACCACGCTCTTTTTCAAGGTCCATGGAATCCATGACACGGTCTTCCACTTGTTGATGTGCCTTAAAAGTGCCACTCTGTTTAAGCATACCGTCAACGAGGGTCGTTTTCCCGTGGTCCACATGGGCAATTATTGCAATATTTCTAAAATTTTCTTTTCTCATGATGTCTTCTTAAAATAATTGAATTAGGGTAAAATTTAGCGGCGAAAGTTCATGCTTTAGGGATATGTTAAAAAGAGATATTTGACACCCTTTCAAAAGATTAGAAAAAATTAATTTCTCTGGTTTTTTGGTTTACTTTTTCCGCCTTTACCTTTTTGATTTTTTTTACCACGAAATTTTTGATCTCGGCCGCCTTTTTTCTTTTTCCTTCCTGTAAAGAAATCTTCTTTTTTGGATGGTGCCTTGTTTGGCATTTCTTTGGAGATTTCAACAGAGAGTGCAACATCTTCAAATGTTTCCTTATTTAAGGCCTTTATAACGTCATTTTTCCGATTATCTTCAATTTCAAAGAAAGAGAATTTTTTCATAATATCGATACTGCCAATCACAGCATCTTTTGAATCCATTGCTTCATTTATTAATCCCATGAGTCGATTCGGCGTCAATTTATTCCGAGTACCTACATTGATAAAGATTGTTGCAAATTTTGATTTTTGGCGTTCAGACCTATTCTTCCTTTCGCGAGGTTCTCTAATATCCCTTTTATTTTTCCCACTGGATATGTTGATATCACGTGCATTTTTATAATAGGACAAATAGCGGTTGAATTCTGCTGAAACAAAATGTTTGATTAGAGTTTCTCGATCGAACGAAACTAACTTTTCATAAATATTATCTAAAAATGGCCCAATCTGTTCTTCATTCACTTCTACTTTTTCAATTTTATCAATGAGTGCATAAAGGCGTTTTTCGCAAATATCCCGACCACTTGGAGCTAACTCTTTTGAAAAAGAGATTCCTGAAACCCGTTCGATTTCTTTCAGTTTTCGCATATCTCGAGTATGAATAATAGCAATGGATATTCCACTTTTTCCGGCTCGCCCTGTCCGCCCACTACGATGTACATATACTTCCGGGTCATCAGGCAAACTATAATTAATAATATGGGTTATATCATTTACATCTAATCCACGGGCAGCAACATCTGTGGCTACCAATACTTGTAAACTACGACGTCTAAATTTCCCCATTACTTCATCCCGTTGTGATTGGGAGAGATCACCATGGATCGCATCAGCATTATAACCATCATGCATTAATTTATTGGCAATTTCCTTAGTTTCACGACGGGTTCGACAAAAAACAATTCCATAGATTTTGGGATTCAAATCTGCGATTCTTTTGAGTACCTCGTAACGATCCTTCGCATTTACCATATAATTCACATGTTTAATGTTTTCTGCTCCAATATTCTTGCGTGCCACAGCTATTTCCACTGGGTTTTTCATGAATTTCCGGGTAATAGAAACAATCTTTTGGGACATGGTTGCAGAAAAAAGAAGTGTTTGTTTCTCCTTTGGTGTATTCTCCAGAATAGCGTCCAATTCTTGCTTGAACCCCATGGTGAGCATTTCGTCAGCTTCATCTAAAACTACTCTTTCAATATTCTCAACAAATAATTTTTTCCGATTGATTAAATCTCGTGTTCTTCCAGGTGTTCCTACAACAATCTGTGCACCTTTTTTAAGTGCTCTTATCTGAGAATCAATCCTTTCACCACCATACACAGCAAGTATGTTTACTCCTTTCAAGTATTTCGAATAGCTGATTAGGTCACGAGTGATTTGTACGCAGAGCTCCCTTGTAGGGCATAATACTAATGTTTGAGTATTCTTATTATCAGGATTTGCTAAATGGATAGCTGGCAACCCAAATGCCGCAGTTTTCCCAGTCCCTGTTTGAGCTGTTGCGATTATATCCTGTTGGGATGACATTAAGTGAGGAATGGTTTCAGACTGGATTGGCGTGGGAGTTTCAAAGCCTAATTCATGTACGGCTGTGATGATATTTTGATGCAGACCAAAATTTTCGAATGTACTCATAAATAAGTTTTACCAGTGTGGATGATTGTCTCTTCGTAAAATGAAGCTAAAAATGTGGTGCGGAAGTTCGCCTGAATTGAACACCATAAATAGAGATATTTAATATTGCATTAGGGATTAGGAAGCTGGAGCCTTGGACAAATAAATGGTTTCGTTGGATATTAAATTGAATAACTATGTATTAAATTTAAATTATTCTATTATTTATGAATTAATTTTCTCCCAAGTCAGATCCAAACATAACTTTCCTTTTTTATTACGAAACAAAATATAAGGAAATGAAAAAAATTGATAGTCACATTACCCATTGGAATTGGACTAGTATTTAAGAACTGTCTAAGAGATTTTAAAAACTAAAATTTAATGATAATCCTTCTATATTTTTAAATACACCAAAATCAGTTTGAACATAATCCACTCTGATTTTTGGGCCACGAGGAATTTGGTAATTTAAACCAAATCCAAATGATAACCCTTGTTCAGCTTTCAAACCATCATTGGTCGAATCCATAAATAGATTTGATTGTCCCATCCGAAAAAATAACAGGTCATTAAAATTGTACTCGATGCCTGCGTTCACATATTCAACATTATTATTGGGGTGAATACCGTCTACAGCTATTGTTATTTTCTGACCTGGAGCAATCGTAAAATCCTTTGTCAGTCCAAATCTGAATAAAAGCGGTAGTGGCCATCTCCCTGCATCTAAATGGGCATCAATACGGTCATTGTTTCCGTAAATAGTTTCATCTAAGTCAAAATCAACCAGTGTATTTGTTCCAGCCATTTGGAGTTTCCCACCAAAATTGGAAACACTCATCCCTATCCTTATGCCTCCAGCGGTAGTAAAAAGTGACCCTATATCAACGGATAATCCTTTGGCATGCATTTGCCATATCTTTTCTTGAACCATTTTGAGATTCACGCCAAATGAAAATTTATCCGTCAATCGCTTAGCGTATGCCAAACCAAGGGCTACATTACTAACACTGAATTTCTCGCCGGTCCCTTCAGGACTTTCCACGGTTCTTACCATCATTTCTTCCATGGTTACACCCGAGTAAGAGATACCCATAGAGCCCAAGTTTCCCATGGGAACTACAGCACCGCCATGATAATAATTGGTTTCTACCAACCAGGGTGAGTGATAGACATGCATGGAAGGGCGATTCAGCTCCACAATTCCAGCAGGATTCCAATACAAGGCACTCACATCATTCGATACAGCTACAAAGGCACTCCCCATAGATAACGACCGAGCACCGGCACCTATCTCAAGGAATGATCCTGACGTGGTGGCTACATTGGACTGAGCCATCATTACGGTTAATAAAAATGCCGATTTGAAGAAATATCGCTTCATTATTTGATTACTGCAAATTTCCCTGTGGTTTCAACACCGAGTTCGTAAGCATTTACATGGTAAAGATAAACACCGTAGGCAATCTCAAGCCCGTCCTTAGATAGTAAGTTCCATGATTCCGTCCCATTTTCATAGACATCATCATGCTCTATTGTGTTGACCAAATACCCGGCAAGGGTAAATATTTTAATTGTGCATTTATTAGGGAGATTAATAAAGTCGATTTTCCTTGGACCTCGACCAGACTGATAAAGATGACGTGGTTCCCAAGACGCTGCCACCACATAAGGATTTGGGACTACAGTAATATCATCTAGACTTCCCCTGGCGCTATCCGCATTGATAGATGATGCAGTTGATGTAAAACTATACACATCCTCCACAGAAAATGGTCTATTAATTGCAAGCCTGAAAATATCTCCCTGAACTGGGTCAATCACATCTAAAAATGTTGTATCATAAATAGTTATTTCCGTGATCAATAAACTTGTATCTACCTCAACTGTATCATAAATAATAGTTTCATTGATCTCCAGTGAATCTTGGTAAAACCGAATTGTTATTAAGGGAGAGTTCTGCCCTTCATATGGTCGAATCATTATGGGTTCATCCGGATCCCATTCATCATCCCGGTCATAATCTGATATTCTGAATGGCGGATAATCATTATGGGTAACATTCTTTACTCTAAATGGCGATCGGGTATCATAAGCATCAATGGTTATTGAATCTCCGATATTTCCTTCAAATTGTAACTCAAAATCCGCGGGATAAAGCCTGCTCGGATTAATATTATGTCTGTAATTACTATTTCCAATGGTCCATTTTGTTGAATCTTCATTAAGCCCTACGTCGGAATCTTGGATAGTAATCCGCATACCATCAAAGATAGTATTAATAAAACCGCCATCCATTTTGGTTTCATGAAATACAGGAAAATATTTATAACTCACGGTAACCAAACCAGCGCCAAGTAATTCTGAATTAAAAATGTTAAAAAAACCTAATTCAGGATCTATCGTATAGTCTATCCCGTAGGTGTATTCAACTGTACCGGTTTCATTTGTAAGTAAGACAGGGAAGGTTGTATCATAGAGTGTGGTGTCGGTATAAATAGTATCCATTCCATTTATCGCAGTATCTATTGTAGCAAATGCGCTTATTATCATAGAATGAATATTAATTTGAGATGCTCTGGCAATGCTATCTTGGATCGTCAATGTTTCAAGAATCTCTTTTTGAGCTCTAATATTAAAAACAACATCTTCTGCAGTATCAAGTGTATCAAAAACAACATTATATTCATTATTATCCTTGACTGCGTAGGGATCCACCACAAAAATTCTAATATCCCCTGATCCATAACCCATTAAATGGCTAAGGAAAGATTCAGTCCCATCAGATGAATTAGGAGGAACATACCCAATGGCAGTACCATTAGGGACTACAATAGCTGCATTTTCACTGAGACTAACCACATTCCCCTTATAATCCAAATCCAATGAGACTGAACATTCAGAAGGAGCTATTGGCTGAAGGTTATCATGGGAAGAATAATTTTTCTCAAAGAAATCCAGATCATATCCTTTATCGTAAGCGGTCACAGCGTAATAGTACTTTTGTCCATTTATAACAGAATTTGAATCAACATAAACATATTCCAATCCTAAATCTTCCCCCATGTCAAATTGAACACCATTAAATGCGATTGGGTGCGGTCCTTTCAATCCGTTTTTTATATCGAAAATGGCAATGGGTTCTTTAAAGGTTATATTTCCATAAGCATCTGTAATGGTATAGGAATCAATAAATCCTGGATCGGTGCTCCTGTATATACGATACCCTTCAAAATCTTTCCCGTAAATGGGATCAATGGAAATCTCTGAGAAATCATCCCAATAAAGTGTCACTTGTTGGTCGCCTGGTACAGCCGTCATCGTAGGCTTTAAGGGTGGCTTTGCAAAACTATAATCATTGTCATAAATATTTTGCATCGTATTTGCATTCCTAAGAATATCTGCCATATTTTCCCCAAAAACCATGGCAACAGAAAACTTCTTTTTTTCTCCCGGTGCTAATGATATGTACCCAGAACCATACAAGAAAGTTTGATCAATATTTTGTGCTGGTACCTGAAAGATACCAGGTGTTAGTTGATTCCACATGACTTCATCATTATGAGGTTGAATACTTGGATAGGATGCAGAATAAAAGCTGGTTAATCCAATTTGGTCAGATTCATCATTATCAGTAATTTCAAAATTGGGCTCTCCTACATCCGGAATACCATTCCCTTCAGTGCCATCTTCATCTGGACCGGTATAATCAATATGATATTCAGCGAGACCGTCTGCACCAATATCATCCCTCTCCACGTCCCAATCTCCATCGTTATCAATACCATCAAACTGGCTTTCATCAATCATGCCATCTTCATCATTATCAATTCCATCTGTGGGATTCCCCGGAGATTCTAAAAAACTCCATCCAAAGTACACAGGTTTAAAGCCACCATAGGAATTACTCCAACCATCATGATCCCATTGATAAACCATGTCATTTTCTGTATCAAACCAGGCATCGTCATCACTAAAATCGGATGAACCACCAATATCTGCATCCCCATACATACCAAAAATCACACTATCCAGATTGCTAGTCCCAACATTTGTAATCCAATACGTGACAATGATAATATCTTCTGCGGCAGGATGATTCCATTGGTAGCCACGAACATCTAATTCAATTCCCATTCCTCTGCGTCTTTGTACTTGGTCTATATCAGTGGAATCTGGGAAATATGCAAATTCATCGTTATAGTAATCATCAACGACATAATAAGACTCTTGGTCTGCTCGGGTATATTTACCATATTGGCCATTCCAAAAACCATCCCAGTCACTTTCCTTATTCGGCCAGGATGCGGGCCAGGATTCAAAATTATCACTCATTGCCATGTATTCTTGATTTGGATCTGCATAACCGGGTAAGGGTTCAAAACTCCAAGGAACACCCGTTTCAGTATTCACATCCACAAGACCGATAGCACCGTCAGATATTATATGTTTTCTATTACCATTGGTATCGATGACACTGGCGGCGATCACAGGTGTAAATTCATAAAAATATGCATGTCCTGACCCAATAGGATAAACACCAGAAAAGCTGTTACTTAGATCACCAATTCCACCATAATTATAGAATCGACACAGCACCCTATTCCCGGAATGATCTCCATATTTTCTATCGATATTTGACGTGGCCTTCGCAACTGAATTCTCTCTATCCTGATATTTTTTGGCAGGATCTACTTCAGAAATTCCTAAGGAATAGATACAGGTTATAATTAGAATAATTCGCTTTTTAAACATGCTATTTAAATGAAATTGAAATCCCAATTTTGACTTGTCTTGGAGATGAATAATATTGGGGACGAACCAAGTATTCATCCAGTGTATTCAATTCGGGTCCACTATACTCTGCTGTATATGTAGGCAAGAGTGAGTACGTCGCCCTTCCTGTGTCATTATAAACTGATAATTCATTCAAGAAATTGAATAGGTTATAAACATTGATATGGGCTGACATATTCATTCTTTTATTTAATGCAAAATTGTAAAAAGCACGTAAATCCACATTATAAGTAGGCGGTTTTAATCCATTGTTTTCAAATGCAGTTCTATTTCCTGCAAATTCTGTGGTGTAAGGGAACCCACTACCATAGCTAATAACACCGCTAATTCCCGATGATTTTGTGGGGTGATAAGTCATTGTTCCATTCAAGGTATGACGTTGGTCCCAATCTAAAGCGACCAACATTTTTTCTGGTTCAATATCTGATGCTTCATCATAAAAGGCAGCAGTAGGATCAGAAGCATTGCCCTCTGAGATTGAATATGTATAATCCACATTCCCTGAGAAATTCTCGAGGGACCTTTTTGAAAGTGCCATAGTAATGCCACGGGAATTTGCATGATCTTTATTGACAAAAAGGCCATACCGATCTCCGGCAATAAAAGATTTTTTAATCTCGGTAGCATTTAAATTTCGAATATCTTTGAAATATCCTGTGATCTCTATCCCAATATCCCTTCCGATTTGTTGGGAGAATCCTACTTCATATTGAGTAGTTCGTTGCGGTTCCATATCCGCATTCCCCATTGTGTTACTAATCCCTGATGCTGCCGGAACTTCAAATTCCGGATTATCATAAATATAACTGAAACTGGGGTTTTGAAAAAAATGACCATATGAAAAATGCATATAGCCACTTTCTGTGATAGGGAATGCCAATGCAAACCGTGGACTAATTTGAGTTTTTGGATTCACGTCCCTGAACCAGGATTCGCCATTGGCATTGGATTTCAAACGATCATCATCATCTTTTCGGTTATTATCATTCATTTCATCATCAGAAATCATATTGTCATCATCCAAATCAAACCAGATATTGATTGGTTTAAAAGGTGATGAATAATTAGGATCTTCTGAATCATTCAAAACTTTCCAAGCCGGGTCAAAATAATCGAAACGCACACCTAAATTCACAACCATTTGGTCTTGCTCAATTTTATCCTGAAAGTAACCAGATAATTCAATTGGTTTTCTCCCATTTGGCCCAAAAGAATCGTTATTTGGAGTATTTAATGGTGCGTAATACCTTGGCTGATTATTTGTATTAATACTGTAATGAACCTGGAGGTCAGATAAAGTAATTTTAGTTTTGCGAGATTCGATACCAACTTTTAATTGATGTTCCTTATTGAATTGATTTGTGATTTCAGCCTTCAAGGTATTCACGGTAGATTTACGACTATACACATCCATGGATTGCCCACCGACATAGAAATTATTCCCTGGAGAATAAAGAAAGATATCCGGATCCACATAATATAAATTTGAATCAAATGTGCTGAAATATTCGTCAGAGCTAGTCCAATCTTCTTTGATTTTTGTATAAAAGTCTGGGTCAGGGCTTAAATGGCTTCGATAATGATTCTCAGTACGGGAATACATTATATTAGCAAAAGTAGATTGACTTATTGACCAGTCTGCTCTAATTAAATCACCTATTCGTGTACTGAATGCATTACTTCGTCCATCTGGATTCCATCGATATTCATGGACATAATCTTGAGATTTAGTATCACTATACATCCGATTAAAACTCATTTTTATGTAGGGTGTCAACCGCCAGCTTAATTTAACTTGACCAGTAAACTGTTCATGCAAATCCATATGAACCCAATCAAAAGCATCTGCGGCTCTCAAACTATCCAAGATTGGTTTTAAGGTTTCACCATCTGATAAAGTATCTCCATTCCCTAAACCAACTAAATTATCAATTTTCCAAATATTCTCTACCTCAGACCATACAAAAGAATTTGGATGGAAAATTCGTTGACCATAAAGATATCCATTTTCACGCTTAAATCTACCCGACGCAAAAAAGGAGATTTTCCCAGGAATAATTGGTCCTTCTAAATTCCCTTTTATATCAGAAATATTATTAAAATCAATGCGATCAAGCTGATGAAAAATATCGGTATTTCTGCCGGAATTATAGCCACCTTGATTTAATGAAAAACTCCCGGAATAATCAGAGAGACTACCATCTTTGGTCACAATATTCACAATTCCAGACATTGCCTGGCCATATTCCGCATTAAAGGTGCCACTTATAAATTGCAATTCCTGAATGGCATTATTTTCAATCTCTACAGCCACACCAGAATTATAAGGATCTGTTACAGAAATTCCATCGATCATGTATGAGATTTCTCCACCTCGGCCACCTCTCACATGAATCTCACCCCCTGTCACAACTACACCAGCCTGTAGAGCCAACACATCTTCAAACTCCTCTACTGGAAGCATATCCACTTCTTCACTGCTGATATTGGCTTGGGAATAAGTTACATCCGTTTGTATCATTGCCCGTTCAGCCTGAACCACCACTTCTTCAAGTCCCACGGCGCTTTCTGATAAGGCACCGTTTGCCTTGGTAGTTAGATCAACCATCATACGGACGTCATTAATTACTAAAGATTGATACCCAATCATTGAAAAACGAATGGAATAAGTTCCAGGTGGAATTTGTAGAATGTAAAAATTCCCATCGAGATCGGTGGCAGCTCCCAGGACGGAACCCTCTATCATAACATTGGCACCGATGAGAGGCTCACCACTCTCTTTTGCTGTTACACGTCCCGCAAGTTTGCCCGTCGTGCCTGCAAAAGAAAATTGGCTCACCAGAACGATGATGCTCAAGATATTAAACCAACGTCTGGGAGTCAATTTCACTCCAAGTAACATAATATTAATATACCTATAATATCTGTTTCTTATTTAACGAGAACCAGTTTTTTTACAGATTGGTATTCGAGACTTTTCATTTTATAAAAATACATTCCAGAAGGTAAAGCAATTCCTTTATCAGAAAGTCCATTCCATTTAATATGGTATATTCCTGCATCCATATTACCATTTACCAGCGTGGCAACCTTTTGCCCCATGATATTAAAAATGGATACGTTCACGTCAGAATTCTCTGCTACGTCAAACTGGATATTGGTTTCCGGGTTAAATGGGTTTGGATAGTTCTGATGAAGTGCAAATTCAAAAGGCGTTAATCCGGATTCATCAATAGCAACTTCAACACCCACGCCTATTTGGACCGTGAGTTCTGTATTATCCGAAGCTACTACAATATCTTCGGCAATGGTAAAGTTATCATCTGTTCCGTAAACGCCGATTTGTACTGAAATAGAATCATTCAAGTTACCGGTGGCAACTGCAGTCCCTTTATAAGGGGAAACCGTCAGCCAAGTAAAGTCATCACCTTCCTTGATAGCAATATTATCTATTGCAACCCCGTAGGCCCATTCTCCGCCACAATCATGATATTGAAATGCTACCTTAAAACTGGTTGCATCTCCAATATACGGAGCAAGATTATACATGTAAGATGCCCAATACCATAAACCGGTTTCCATGGTTGAATCAACCAAAGTCCAAGTAACACCATCATCAACTGTTATATGAATCTTCAACTCTTCCACATAAAGAGCCTGATCCGGGCCACAAGGTCCGGTCGGGTTGGGGAAGAAAATATCTGCCAATAGAAAGTATGGACCGTACCCGCTTGCACTAACTTCATCTGAGATCAACCAAGCATCAGTTGAGTCCGCTCCATCACCTATGGCATCATCATTTACAAACGCAAAATCTCCACCATCTGCTGGTGGAGGATAGGGTACATATGTAGACGAAGCAAGGAGAGAGTCACCCACGCCCCAAAAACCAGGACTAAAACCTGAAGCAAGTGGATCCGTAAAAGCAGATAAATTAACTTCCATTGGATCTGTTAAAACATCTAGCGCTGCATCAATATTCGCTAATTCAATGGATGTAATTTCAAATGATGTACTCAATGTATCAAAATTCTCGATTGTCATTATTGCTTCTTGATACTCGCCAAATGACAATGCATCAAAATTGAGTGAGAGCGGATTCACTT
>CAWVTW010000022.1:0-16847 GCA_963933175.1 uncultured bacterium | reverse complement strand
CTTCAGATTCAACGTCTAATCAAGCACACATTTCTTCAATGGACTCGTATCAAAAACGATACCAAGATTCTATCTCTGACCCTGAAACATTTTGGGCAGAAGTTGCACAAAGATTAGATTGGATAGAGCCCTGGGCTTCCGTCAGGAAATTTGATTTTGTAAATGGTCAAATTGAATGGTTTAGTGGTGGAAAACTCAATGCATCTTATAACTGTATTGATCGCCATATTAAAAAAGGGCATGGAGATGAAACGGCTATCATATGGGAAGGCAATGACCCAAATCAATCTAGAAAATTCACCTATAATAATCTCTTAAAGGAAGTTTCCCAATTTGCTAATGCCTTAAAATTACTTGGTGTTGAAAAAGGCGATCGGGTTTGTATTTATATGCAAATGGTTCCGGAATTGGCTTTTGCCGTATTGGCCTGTGCACGTATTGGCGCTGTTCATTCTGTTGTCTTTGGCGCTTTTTCTAGTGATTCACTCCGAGACCGGATTAATGATTCTGAATGTAAGGTTTTAATAACTCAGGATACGGGCGTACGAGGCGAAAAACAAAATATTCCCATGAAGGTGAATGCAGATAATGCAGTAGCAGAAACGCCTTCCATCGAACATGTGATTGTTGTTCGTCGAACTGGAGAACCGGTAAATATGGATGCTGAGCGGGATCTCTGGTGGCACGAAGCTATTTCCGGTGTGGACTCCAATTGTGAGCCAGAAGTGATGGATGCGGAAGACCCGCTTTTTATTTTATATACATCCGGCTCGACCGGGAAACCAAAAGGTGTTCTCCATACAACGGGTGGTTACTTGACCTATGCAGCTTTTACTCATGAAATGGTATTTGATTATAAACCCGGCGATATATATTGGTGTACAGCTGATTTAGGCTGGATAACAGGACACTCTTATATTGTGTATGGTCCTTTGGCAAATCGTGCCACAACAGTCATGTTTGAAGGAGTACCTAATTTCCCCGATTATGGACGATTTTGGGACGTTGTAGACAAACATAAGGTAAATCAATTTTATACAGCTCCAACGGCGCTTAGAGCCCTTATGAAAGAAGGGAACGACTGGGTTAAGTCTCGAGATCTATCATCTTTGAGATTATTAGGAACTGTGGGTGAACCCATCAAGGAACCAGAATGGAATTGGTATCACGATATTGTGGGCAAAGGGAAATGTCCAATTGTCGATACATGGTGGCAAACGGAAACAGGTGGCATCCTCATAACACCGCTTCCAGGAGCAACGCCAACTAAACCAGGCTCGGCTACATTTCCATTTTTTGGTATTGAGCCAGTATTATTAACAGAAGACGGGCAAGAAATTGAAGGGAATGACGTTTCAGGATTATTAGCCATTAAATCATCCTGGCCTGGTCAAATGAGAACTATTTATGGTGACCAAGATCGCTTTATTGAAACTTATTTTAAACAATTTCCTGGTTACTATATTACTGGAGATGGTGCGAAGCGAGATGAAGATGGTTATTATTGGATCACGGGCCGCGTGGATGATGTGTTGAATGTGTCCGGTCACCGTATTGGTACAGCAGAAGTGGAAGGGGCAATCGGGAAAGCCAATGGCGTTGCTGAAGCGGCTGTTGTGGGCTATCCGCATGACATTAAAGGTCAGGGCATCTATGCCTTTGTAACCCTCATGACTGGTGTGGAAGCGTCCGATGAAATTTATGATGGTATTCGCGCTTCAGTAACAAAAGATATTGGTCCCCACGCAAAACCCGATGAGATTCAATTCACACCTGCGCTCCCAAAAACACGTTCCGGGAAGATCATGCGGCGAATCTTAAGAAAAATTGCTGAGGGTGATCTGGAAAACATGGGTGATATTTCTACCTTGGCCGACCCCAGTGTGGTGGAAAGCCTTACCGCTACGCACTAGTCAATTTTTTATTCATAGCGCGAACACGTCGCGTCAGAATTTTAATAATTTGTTTCATGATCTCCGGATTGCTGGCCATTAATTGAAAAAATCCTTCCTGGTCAATCTTTAGTAAAACGGATTCTTCCAGCGTTATTGCATCAGCGGAGCGAGATTCATGGTCTAACAATGCCATTTCACCAATACAAGTACCTCTTTCAAGTTGGGTGATGGAATGGTCGTTCTGGATCACGTCCACTTTCCCGGATATGATAACAAACATGGAATCGCCATGATCACCTTCCTTAAAGATCACGTGGTTTTGTTCACATCGCATTTCTTCAGCGATCTGGGCGATCCGAGTTAAAACATCTCCAGGGATTTTGTGAAATAGGTCAACAGATTTTAGGATGATGGTTTTTTCAAGGATTGAATACATGGGTGGATTCTCCTGTATTGGAAATTTGTCATTTAAGAAATTGCGGTTTAAATAGCTTTGCTCGGTTTGATTGAAAAGGTTTCTGGTGAAAATGGAATTCGGTATCTCATCCCACTTAATATTTTTTAGGACGGCGGTATTTTCTGAATTGAGTAAGTAGTGCAGTGCAATCCCCGTTTTCCAAAGGTGTGAACTCTTGATCCAATACTCTAGCATATCATTGGGATTCTGGAAAAGATCTGGGAAAAGTTTTTGTCCGATTTTAATTCGATCTGCATCCGGATCGATGAGGGGCAAGGTGTTTTCTCGGTTTTCCAGGGAAAAGGTGGAATCAACTAGTTCCAAAACGATGGGAAGTAAATCAGGATCATTACTTTTTACATATCGAATGTAGGTCTCAATAGGAATATCCGGTTTCTTTAATGTGCCTAGATTCAACAGGATTGGGATTACTTTGTTCAAATCACTTTCGATATGATCTTGAATAAGAAATGCTTGGGAATCATTTTTTAATTGATCTCTAAGAAGATATAACTGGAATGCAAGTTTGGAAATCGCTTCAATGTGATTTTCAATTTTATTTAGAATTTTTGCTTCCAACTCATTATTCTTACTCATTTTCACCAATGCATTGCTGATCTCATTCAGGATGAGTAGATCCGGATTATTCAAACCAGTAGACAGTAATTCAGCCATATCAGAAGAAGAGAACTCATGAGCTGTTTTAAGGATTCCAAGTTTTAGTTGTAAGGGAGAATCTTCCGCAAAAAGGAAATGATAAAATCGATCTGTTACCAAAGAAGGGTCATATTGTTTGAGTGCGGATCCCGCAGAATCAAAGGTGGAAGCATTTGCCAGGTTTCGAATGATATCAACAATGAAATCCGGCTCTGGAGAATTTTCCAGGATAGACAAAATTTTATTTCTTACATCATGGCTGGGATGATTCAAAAACCGGTGTTTATTTTTTGTAGAGATCCAGTGCCCTGATTGTTTCAAAAAGCCGATAGTATTGCACAAAATGGTTGGATCATCACTTTTCATTAAATATTCAAGAATCAGTTTTGATTCATGATGATTGGTATCTTGTTTAAGGATTCCCACAGCCGTAGCGGCGGAAAGGGATGGATTGTCACTTTTTAAAAAGTGGGATACTTTATCGGCGAGGTCTGGAATCATGCGTTCTCCGGCACAGGAAATGGCAAAGGGGGCTAATTCCGACTCTTCTTTGATCGAATTCAACAACAATTGATCAGTAATCATTTCCGGTTGATGCCATGCCAATTCCAGCACGGCTCTTTGGATCTGATTAGACCCATGATGGAATAAATGTTGCAGCGTATTTTTCCAGGGATGAAGGGGGAGTGTCCAAAGTAGATCCAAGGCAAAAAGCTGTTTTAATTCATCATCTTCTTTGAGAGTTTTATCTATTGTGTCAACAATATGGGAATCATTGATATCAAACTCTACATCATCCAGGTTCAGTTGCCGATTCTCTATGGCTTTCATGAGGGAATTCACATAGCCATCTTTCAGCCTAAAACTATTCCAAAGCCAAAAAAGAACGCCCAAAATAACAAGTAAACTGAGCAATTGGATATTATCCTGCGGCACGAGTTTGAAGGAGACCAGGGCAAAGATCAGTACACCGGCTAACCCTTCTAGCCCGGAACGAATGGTCCCATCAATGATGGGCTTGACTCGTCTCTTTTTCTCCGGTGCTACGGGGAGCCAAAGGATCTCCTGGACTGCATTGTTTGTAGAAAACCTGAAAACTTGATCTGAAAATTTTGCGATAAATACAGCAGATAAGGTTCCAATGGCAAGAAATCCAGACGAACCGATGACCAAAGAAATGGGAAGGACAAGCAATCCTGCGAGAATTCCAAATCGTGTTAAGATGAATCCCGTTACAAAAAATTGCATAATCAAGGTTGCCGCGCCGGTGGACATATAATAGGTCCCGAAAAAACTTACCAGATCATTTTGATTTGGGAAGGCGTCTGCTGCCATCATTTTGAATTGATAATCAACAATCTTGGAAACGAATGCAGCCAATCCAATAAGCAGTGCGATTGACTTTAAATAAGGTTCAAATTCGGTTTTTGATTTAGGCACTGGTTTAGAATTAACTTTTTTGGGTTTTTGCGGCATGCGAAAGGGACGGAGCATTTGAGCCATCACCACAGTCAGTCCGATAAAGAAAATGGTGAGAAATAAAAGGTTCTCAGACCCAAAAGTTGACACAAATGGTTTGATTCCATATCCTGCACTTATACCCGCAAAGGAGCCACCAGCTCCAAGAAGTGTAAAGATGCGTTTAGCCTGTCTAGCGTTGAATATTTCCCCGGCTAAAATCCAAAATTGAAAAATGGAAAGAACCGTCACCACCTCCATCCAAATATACAATACAGGGATAAACAATCCTGACAGATTGGATTGTAGTAAGAAAAGGGAGACTATAAACAGGGCTCCAGAAATGGAAATAACGAAAACCTGATCCTGTCCGGATGTGAGTTTTTTATAAAGTGCGATTACACCAGCCATCACCAAAGCAATGGCAATAAACATGACAGGGAGGTAAGATTTATCAAATTGGGTAAGAAAAACCGCATCCTTGACGGATGCCCCCGTGATGGTTGCAGATACGATGGAAAAGAACATGAAAAAAAGCAAGGCAGCCGGTTTCCGTTCTTTGGATTTGATGTTAATAATCGCCATGAAAGGAGATGGAAAGTTAATCTAAACTAGTACACTATAAAATGTGGATTATGTTACTGGAAGTGATACGCGAGAACCTTTAATTTTCAGTCTAATTTTATTCAATAATAATTTTGAAAAGGAAAATCATGGCACATATTACAACTGTAAATAATTCCAATGATTCTTGGGACAATACAAACGCGGGCCTAATAGCGGTCGGTGTATTTGAAGATAAAAGTTTTACCCCAATGGCTGAAGCCATTAATGAATTATCTAATGGTTCATTATCTGAAGGGATTGATTTAGGAGATGTTAAAGGTAAAACCGGCGAATCGCATTATTTTTATGTGGCTGGGAAACGGATCCTGCTTTTAGGACTTGGTAAAAAAGATAAATTTGGTTCAGATGCAGTTCGATTGGTTGCAGGGAAAGTATCTCGTGCGGCCATCAGCAAAAAGATTGATTCAGTGGCAATGGAATGTTTTTGCGAAAATTGTGAATATTGCCAATCCTGTGGAGAAGGCCTTGTGTTAGGTAGTTATCAGTTTTTAGATTATAAAACAGGAAAGGATGATTGCTTTGAACTGAAATCTGCTACTGTTCTTGGTTGTGAGAGTCCTGATATTGCGAAAGGAGCAGCAATCGGAAATGCCGTTTGTTTTGCACGTGATCTTGGCAATCACCCGGGGAATGTTACAACACCTTCTCGTTTGGCTGAAGCAGCTAAAGAGATCGCGGATGAAGGTGGAATGAAACTTACTGTATTTGATCGCGAAGAATTCACAGAGATGGGTATGGGGGCCTTGGCAGGCGTTGCATTGGGAACAGATGAACCTCCAAAATTTATTATTCTGGAATACATGAATGGTGGCGACCAAAAACCAAAAGTATTAGTAGGGAAAGGACTTACATTTGATGCCGGTGGAATTTCCATCAAATCTGCGGGGAAAATGGATGAAATGAAATATGATATGTGCGGTTCTGCTACTGTTCTGGGAACAATGAAAGCCATCGCTGCGCTGAAACCCAAAATAAATGTGGTTTGTATCGTTCCATCTACAGAAAATCTGCTGGGAGCCAAAGCTTATAAACCGGGTGATATCCTTAAAGCATACAATGGGAAAACCATTGAAGTATTAAATACGGATGCTGAAGGACGATTAATCCTTGCAGACGCATTGTCTTATGCATCTAAACACTACGACCCTGAATATATTTTAGATTTTGCGACACTCACTGGTGCTGTATTAGCAGCGTTAGGTCATATTGCAGCAGGTGTTATGGGAACCCATGATGATCTCATGAACCAGGTTAAACAATCATCTGAGAATTCAGGTGAAAAAGTATGGGAACTCCCCTTGTGGCCAGAATTCTGTAAGCAGATCAAGTCTGAGATTGCTGATGTGAAAAACATGGGAGCTCCTATGCAGGCTGGAACTATCGCAGGTGCTGCATTTTTGAAAGAGTTTGTAGGAAAAAGCATCCCTTGGGTTCATTTTGATATTGCAGGTACAGCTTGGGGAAGTAAAACAACCAGCACTGATCCAAAAGGAAGCGCTACCGGCTGGGGGATTCGGCTTGTAATTGATATGCTAAATGCCTAAAACGACGCAATTAAAATCATATTTTAGGGGGCTGATTTGCATGTTGGTCAGCCCTTTTTTCATATCGTTTCTTATGGCAGGGCACCCCATTACTATTGATGGACAGTTCCAGGATTGGGATAATGTAGAAATAGCATATGCCGATGAAGATGGAACTTGGGATGCAGATTTTGCCAATGTAAAGATCACCTATGATATGGAATTCTTGTATATCTATTTTTCGTTTCACAATGGCGAATTTTTAATGCAGGATTGGAATACCTTCCACCTATATATCGATGCAGACAATGATCCAGCAACTGGTCTTGAGTTCAATGGCATTGGTGCAGAGTTGGATTGGACTTTTGGTTTGCGCCAAGGAGTTTTTTACACTAGTGGTGGAATGACGGATATTTGGCAGAATGATATAACGTTAAGAATAGGTCCCACAATTACATCATCTGAGTTTGAAATCGCCCTGGCCAGAAACTCAGATATTATGACTCTGAATGGTTCTCATGAGATGATTGAAGGGAAAATCGTTATCGCTGAAGCACCACCTAATTCAGATAGTGTTCCAAACGAATCGGGAGGAATTTACTTTAGTATCGGTGAAGATGCAGTTCCACTACCTGAACCCATTTCATTGGAGAGACGACACGAAGATGATATTCGCATTGTAACTTATAATAATTTAAACGAAGGCATGATCGACCCGGAACGGGAACCCCATTTCAGGCGAATTTTGCAGGCACTTGACCCGGATGTGATTGCGATCCAGGAACACTGGGAATGGAACGAAATTGACGATGTGGTTCAATCCTGGTTTCCGGAAGAACAATGGCACACAAGTTGGACTTATCGAGATTTGGTTGTTTTCTCGCGATTCCCAATTTTAAATGATGCTAATTTGATCAGTTCTGAAAGAACAATGTGTGCCTTATTAGACACGGAAAATGAATTAGGAAAAAATTTATTGATAATCAATTCTCATCTATCTTGCTGTGCATACAATGATAGTCGCCAACAACAAGTGGATGAATTTGCTTCCGTTTGGCGAAATTGGATTACGAATAGTGACGGTCCTTTTGATTTGGAATTTGAAACACCTTTTCTTCATGTTGGGGATTTCAATTTTGTGGGCTATCGTCAACAGGTGGAAACAATACGTATTGGCGATATAGACAATGAAAATGAATATGGTGATGATTTTCTACCGGATTGGGATGCGTCAAATATTATTGATCTTTTTTCCCGTCATACGCATAAACGGATGGGCTATACTTGGCGGAGTGATGGTAGTTCATTTAATCCGGGAAAACTGGACTATATATTTTATTCCGATGCTACAATTGATACAGGAAAGCACTACATTTTAAATACATTAGCTTTGGATGATGAAACGTTGGCAGAATATGGATTAGAGTGGGATGACACACAGGAAGCATCTGATCACCTTCCAAGGGTTTTTGATATTTCATTGGACCCAAATGTGGAGATAATTAATGAAAATCCAGTTCCAATAAAATTTGCCATTGTGAATAATTATCCCAATCCATTCAATCCAACCACAACCATAAACATTACGGTAGAGATACGGCATGCAACATCTCTAAATATTTACGACATTAATGGTCGATTGATTGATTTAGTATTTCAGGGTGAATTAGAAATCGGAACCCATGAATTTCAATGGGAAGGGACAAATTATTCCAGTGGGGTATATTTTATAAAAATGAAGTCGGGTGATTATGTGCAAACCCGAAAAATGATTTTGTTGAAGTAAAATATCCTTCAATTCCATCACTGATTTAAACTTGTTCCATGGCATTATCGTATATGGGCGCCATGGATTCCCAATCGAAGGGTTTGGCGATTGAATGGAAATGTAGAGACTTTATCTGTTCATAATTCTCAATAGCCCAATTTATTTTATTAAAAAGATCCTGGCCATTAGAGTATAAATGATCTTGATGCTGTTCGGGAGGGAGCAACTCCGGATATGTTAATCGATTGGGTAAAAGGGGCCATGTGTCACAATACATGGCTTCCATGACACTTACACCGAAAAATTCCTGATTCGATGTTACAGGTAGAATATCAGCCTTCCAGAGCCATTGCGCATACTCTGTGAATGATTCGGCATAGCCCCATTGAACTATCTGATCTTCAAATGATTTTTGGGCTTCAATAAAAATATCTGGGTATTGATTAAAATTTTCTCCCATGATCGCCAATTTAAAATTATTACCATATTCCCGCACTTTTTCCAAAACGTTAAAAAATTCATTGGGATTTTTATCATACTGCCAGCGATGATTCCAGAGAATGAGCGGTACATCCCCACGGTCTGTGCGATGGTTGTCAAATTGTCGAAGATCCATACCCAAGTGAAGAATACGACTTTTTCCACGGATCACATTTACAGAATCTAATTCACGATAATCTGGGAATTTCCGTAGGAAAGGAGGGATGGCATCCAGGAAAGAAGCCATGTGAAATTCAGAATTGAAGAATACCTGATCCGCAGCCAACGCTGATGCGTAATTGATAAACCCGTAGTGGGTGTCACGATTATTTTGAACATCTCGATCTTTCGGCGACCAAGGATAAGACAATTGATTTTCATGAAAATAGATAGCAGTAGGAATACCATAAGATTTGGATTTTGTAAGGGCAAGAAATGTGGACAAATCCAGCATATCCGTAGCAAGAATGAGATCCGGGCGCCAGGTTAGATTATTAAATTCCCTTGCCATGGTTACTGCCCCGCCATGCATGCGCCATTTCCAGAATTGGCCTTTCATTGTTAAAAATCGAACATCATGCTTGCTGTATTTGGCAAATCCCACAGCCCATTGTTTATGAGATCCGGTGAAATAAGGTTCAATGATGAGAATATTCACGATGAATTCTACAAAAGAATTAATTTAATGATATTTGAAACTTGATAATGAATTAGCTGAAATTTCAATTTTTAATTTAGAAAAGTACCCGAGACTGGATTCGAACCAGCACATCTGTTAAGACACACGGACCTGAACCGTGCGCGTCTACCAATTCCGCCACCCGGGCAATAAATCGAAAAACATAAAAACCATTAAAAGTAGAATGAGAATTTTATTAAATCCCGACGGCAAATCACAGGGAATAAACTTAGATAAATGTAAACAGTTCTCGTATTTTTCAGCCGCTTTTTTATCATGGAAATTAAAATAGTCGCCACCAATCGTAAAGCCTTTCATGAATACCATATTCTAGAAACCCACGAAGCAGGAATTCAATTAATGGGTAGTGAAGTGAAAAGCATTCGTGAAGGGAATGTTAGTTTAAAAGAATCTTATGTCTTAATACGTAAAGGTGAAGCGTGGCTAAAAGGGGCTCATATCGCATCTTATAGTCACACGGGGATTGAAGGTCACGAGTTTATTCGAGACCGAAAATTACTTCTTCATAAAAAGGAAATATCGCGTATCGGTTCAAAATTGGCAGAAAAAGGATTAACTGCAGTACCTACTAAATTGTATTTTAAGGGTGGACTAATCAAATTAGAAGTTGGATTAGCAAAAGGGAAAAAACTTCATGATAAACGAGACAGTAAAAAGAAACGTGACGTTGAAAGAGATATACAGAGAGCATTGAGTCAAAAATGAGTTTTCTACCTGTAGATGAGCAATTAACCCTTATAAGACGAGGTGTGGAAGAGATTATCCCCGAAGATATTCTTAAAAAGAAACTGGAGAAATCCAAGGAGACTGATACACCGCTAATTATCAAACTCGGGTGTGATCCTAGTCGGCCAGATTTACATATAGGCCACGGAGTTGTTTTAAGAAAACTTCGCCATTTTCAAGATCTAGGCCATCAAGCAATCCTCGTTATTGGCGATTTTACTGCTATGATAGGTGATCCATCCGGTCGCAATAAAACTCGCCCACAATTAACATTAGAAGAGGCCCGGTCCAATGCTGAATCTTATGTAGATCAATCTAAAGTTATACTTGAAATAGATAAACTTAAGATTGTGTATAACTCAGATTGGCTAAATAATATGAACTTCAATGATGTGGTAAAATTGGCTAGTTCTTACACTGTAGCTCGTATGCTGGAACGGGATGATTTTACTAAACGATTCCAATCTGAAACTCCCATTCTTCTCCATGAATTTTTATATCCATTGGCACAAGGTCAGGACTCTGTGGAATTGAATGCGGATGTGGAATTAGGTGGCACAGATCAAAAATTTAATTTATTAGTGGGGCGTGATCTCCAAAAAGCTAATGGACAAAATCCGCAATGTATTATTACGCTTCCATTATTGGAAGGGACTGATGGGATTGATAAAATGTCCAAGTCTTATGGAAATGATATTGGGCTCCATGATAAACCTGAAGATATGTATGGTAAAACACTTTCTATTTCTGATAATATGATAGTAAAATGGTTCACTTTGGCAGCAGATGCAGATGAAACGGTAGTAAAGTCTGCAGAATCTCGATTGGCTGATTCTTCTATTAATCCAATGGAAGTCAAAAGAGAATTAGCACGTGCTGTGGTAGAATTATATTATGATGCGGAAACCGCAAAGAATGCTGAAAACCATTTTAATACTGTGGTGGTTGGAAAAGGAATACCTGATGATATCCCAGAATATACTTTGTCTTCAGAAGATCAGATCATAAATGTGATCTTTAATGCTGGATTGCTTAAAAGTAAGGGCGAAGCCCGACGAATGATAAAACAAGGTGCTGTTAAGTTGGATGGTGAGTCTATTACAGATATCCAAGCGAGAATAACACCATCTGGTGAACAAATTTTAAAAGTTGGTAAACGACGATTCCTAAAGGTAATTGAATGATACGTAATTATTTCTGGCTGCCAATAATTGCAGCCTTTTTTTCTTTATCTTGTAACAACTCTCAACCTCAAATACCGAAACTGGTTATCACCCTTGTGGTAGACCAGATGAGACCAGATCTACTTACTCGGTTTGATGATTTATACACCGGTGGTTTTCGTTGGCTCATGGATCATGGCATCTGGTTTACAGATTCACACCACGAGCATAGTTATACAGCTACAGGCCCGGGGCATTTTGCTATTGGATCTGGTCAATATCCAGGGCGTGTTGGTGTTATCGGAAATAGTTTTTATGATCGGGATTTACAAAAACATGTAAATTGTGTAGAAGACCCCAATGCACGCGTGGTGGGTGCCGATGAAGGAGAAGCAAGATCATATTCGCGTTATAATACAACTGGATTAGGGGATTGGGTGAAATCTTCTTTTTCAAATTCTAAAGTGATATCAATCGGGGGAAAAGATAGGACAGCGGTGTTGCTAGGTGGACAAAAACCAGATCTAGCTTTGTATTTTAATTATGCAGGTCGTTTTATCTCATCGGACTATTATGTGGATTCACTTCCGGACTGGGCGAACCAATTCAACACATCACTGAATGCTGAGACTTACAAAGATTCACTGTGGACAAAATCATTATCAGATGATGTATACTTGAAATATGCTCGGGAAGATTTTTACCAAGGCGAGTTCGATGATTATTTAACCGATAATTATTCTCCAGTTTTTCCAATTGGTATTGATCCAAAGAACAACCCCAAAAAACATTTAATGGCTCGTCCATGGTTTGAGAGAGAAATTCTAAATTTAGCTAAAGAAGCTGTCGTAAATGAAAATCTTGGAGTAGACTCAAGTCCCGACCTTTTATTTATTGGGTTTTCTGCCATGGACTGGATGACTCATGATTATGGGCCCTTTTCCCAGGAGATTATGGATGCATACATCAAATTAGATAAATATTTAGGTAACTTTATCGAATTTATAGATAATTCTGTGGGATTAAACAATGTTCAATTTGTACTCACGGGTGACCATGGTGGTTTACCACTTCCGGAATATGTTATTGAGCAGGGAGGAATTGCTGGACGAATCAATAGAGAGCATTTAAAAGAAGCATTTGAATGGATCGATGAAGAAGTTGAAGAAAAATTTGGTAAGAATTTCTATCATCGTTCTGGTGGAAATTTCTTTTTAGACTTGGATCGATTGAAAAAAGCAGATATTGATCCACGGGTAATTTATGATATTGCACAGAAATATCTTCCAAAGGTTGAAGGGATAGATAGAATGATATTTAAGGAAGATGCAATTTTAAGTACTGAAAAGGATAAGATTACCCTTCGCATAAAGAATATGATACACCCTCATAAAACGCCAGAGATATTTCCCATTGTGACGAATGGGTATTTATACAAAAGTCCTTATGGAACAGGGCATGGTTCACCTTACGATTATGACACACATGTCCCTCTCATATTTTCACATATCCATTCTCAACGGGCTTTAAATGCAACGCCACGTGCCACTGTGGATATTGCTCCAACAATCGCTCAAATACTAGGCGTTCAAATTCCTGAGTATTGTGATGGTACAGCCATCCAATTCTAAAATGTTAAATCTTTCAAATCTTATAAAGCAATACGATGGCGTTCGCGCAGTAGATGATGTTTCATTCAAGGTTGAAAAAGGAGATATTTTTGGATTTCTGGGTCCAAATGGCGCTGGGAAAACCACTACAATTCGTATGATTATGGGTATCATTCACCAGGATTCCGGCTTCATCGAATTGAATGGGAAAGATGTTAACACGCTGGGCCGTGACAACTTCGGTTACCTCCCCGAAGATAGAGGTTTATATCAAAAGCAAAAATTAGAAGAAACTCTTATCTATTTTGGGATTCTTCGTGGATTAGAAAAACCTATCGCTAAAACAAAAGCGAATGAATGGCTAGAACGATTCGGTTTGGGGGATCAAGGTAATCGAAAAATAGAAGAGCTTTCCAAAGGGAATCAGCAAAAAATTCAATTTATTTTATCCTTAATTCACGATCCAGATTTATTAATTCTAGATGAGCCTTTTACAGGATTAGATCCACTCAATCAGCTATTATTAAAAGAGATTATTCAAGAAAAAAGAAGTGATGGCAAAACGATTCTTTTTTCTACTCATCAGATGGAACAAGTGGAACGACTTTGCACAAATATTTGTCTTATTAATAAAGGGGAAATAATTATTGAAGGATCTTTGGCAAGTGTAAAACAATCCCACCGCAGTGATGCAGTGGATGTTCGATTTTCGGGTGAATTAAATTCGGAAAAAGCGAAAACTTATTTTTCAGATGTGAAGATTGAAGGAGCGTCCTTATCTGGTGTTTTATCCTGTGATCCTCGAGATTTTTTATCTTGGATTAATACATGCGTTACTGTTGAATCATTTCAGATTCAAGTACCAAGTTTAGAACAAATTTTTATAGAAGAAGTGAAAAAAGCATCATGACCCAAATCTGGAAAATTTTCCAATGGGAATACATGAATCGCGTAAAGTCGAAACTCTTTTTGATTACGACATTTTTACTCCCGTTCTTTATGGGTGGAATAATGTATCTGCCATCTATTCTCATGGATCTTGAACCTGAAGAAACTTCAGAAATTGGCTTAGTTTATCAAGATGACATTCTTGATCTGGTACATCGATTTCAAGCTCAAATCGGTGTAACGCATCAACTTAAGAATGGAAATCCACAATTTATTTTTAGCCGCTTTGATTCAGATCAATTTGCGCTAGATAGTGTAGTTTCAAAGTCAATTGATGGATTTATGGTCATTCCATCATCTGTAATGGATACGGGGGAAGTGGAGTATTATAGTCTATCTCTGAGTAATATTAAGATTTACAGCCAATTGAGACGAGTCTTAAATCAAGTTGTAATTGAACAAAGAATGATTTATCAAAATATCGATATGTCGTTGGTTGGACAATTAAGCAAAAGAATTTCATTTGAAACTTTTAAAATAGATGAAAATGGTAAAACTTCTGAAGAAGATGGGCTTACAAGTTTTATAATTCCATACTTGTTTTTGATGATTCTTTTTATGACTGTTTTTATGAGTGGTCAATTGTTACTTCGATCTGTTATGGAAGAGCGAACCAGTCGAACAATAGAAATTCTATTATCATCTGTTACGCCAGACGAATTAATGCGTGGGAAAATTTTAGGTCTAGGTGCATTAGGTTTGACACAAATGTGTTTCTATCTTATTGTGGGATTGGCCGTAACAGAATACAAAGAATTAGCTACTATCGAATTTTCTCAAATTCCTATTTTCTTGATCTATTTTATCACTGGATATTTATTTTATGCTGCTATATTTGCAGCCATGGGGACATTTTTTACATCTGAACAAGAAGCACAACAATCCAGTGGGGTTATTAGTATGGTTGCGATCCTACCTATGGTATTTGGATCTTATTTTATTAGCAATCCAAATTCAGCCTTTACGATTGGTGCTACTTATATTCCTCCTTTAACACCTTTTATGATGATAATTCGTTTTGGAACGGGAAGTGTGGAAATGCCAGAAATAATTTATACCATGATCCTAATGATCATTTCCTGCTGGTTTATGTTGAAAATATCCGGGAAAATATTTCGAACTGCCGTTTTACTCTATGGAAAGAAAGTCACAATAAAAGAAGTGCTACGTTGGATTAGTGCTTGATTCTTATAGCACTTTCATAATTTTTACCTAAATTCATTCGTCAATGACAGCTCTCATCACCTATTTTGTGACGGCACTTGTTGTGTCGTTCTTATGTTCACTCCTTGAATCAGTACTCTTGAGTATATCTATTACCCATGTATCTGTCCTTGAAAAAAATGGAAGTCATTCGGGGAAAATAATGGCTGAACTCAAGGAAAACATAAATCGTCCTCTTGCCGCTATACTTACAATCAATACCATTGCAAATACTGTGGGCGCAGCAGGTGTTGGTGCACAAACTATGAACCTTTATGGCAACGAATGGGTAGCCTTTGCATCTGGGATTTTAACCTTATCCATTTTGATTTTTTCGGAAATTATCCCAAAAACAATTGGCACTCTTTATAATAAATCTCTGGCATCTTTTACGGCCTATACTATTAGGTCTCTTATGATAATTGCATATCCGTTCGTGCTTCTATCTGAATCCATGACTAGCTTGATTCATTCTGGAGAAAATGGTGGAGAATCTAAGGCATCTCGAGAAGAGTTACTCGCTATGGCAGAAATTAGTGAAGATGAGGGATCTATAGATGAACAAGAAGGGGATATCATTGAAAACCTGATGAAATTGGACGATATTGCAATTGAAGAAGTGATGACGCCCCGGTCAGTTGTTTTTGCACTCAATCAGAATCGCACTGTCGGTGAGGTAGTTGAAAAACATTCCCCCATTGCCTTTTCTCGGATTCCCGTTTTTGAGCAGGATTTAGATAATGTAATAGGATTAGTTAATCGATACACCTTGGTGAATGAGCAAGCTGAAGACCGGTTTGATATTAAAATGAGTGAATTGATGAAACCAATTCATACAGTGAAAGAAAAGGAATCTGTGGCCCATGTACTGAATCAATTTGTAAAACGTCGTCAACAAATTTTCATGGTGACTGATGACTTTGGAACAACTACGGGGTTGATATCATTGGAAGATGCAATTGAAACATTATTGGGTGTAGAAATAGTGGATGAACATGACAATGTAGTAGATATGAGAAAATTGGCTACGGCTAAAATGATTGAAAAAGAACAGAGTGAATCACTTCATAACCGTTGAGTTTAAACTGATTGGTATTTAAATTCGCCGGCTTAATTCCCAGGAGATTTTAAAAAATGGCTAAAAAACAACAAAGTTTTGCAGATAAAGCTGCAGGATCAAAAGATAAAGAATCGATTTATGTTAAATACGTAAAAAGTGTAAAGTCCGAAAAGACCGGACAGTGGAGATTTAATGAACAAATGGTTCGTTCCAAAAAAGGCGAGCAACTCGACGTAGCACTTAAGCGTATGGATGAGGTTGCAAATTTGGTTGATATTGACCTTTCAAAATTCTTAATAGCAGATACGCCTGAAGTACCTGAAGAAGATGCGGTGGTTGAACCTAATGAAACAGTTGATGAGCCCATTGCTGCTGTTGCGGAGGAACAACCTGACAACCAAGATGGTGATGTAGAAAATTCGGATGCATCCAGTGAAAACTCAATAGATGAACCTGTAGATGAAGAATCGTCAGAATCTGGAACGGAAGAGTCTAAAGATATATCTGTAGATTCTGGCTCAAATGATGAGACTCCTTCTGAAGATGATTCAAGTGAACCTGAAGAGAATAAA
>CAWVTW010000021.1:0-17291 GCA_963933175.1 uncultured bacterium | reverse complement strand
CCCACCGCGGTAAACCCAACGAACCGGGACGAACACGGTTTGTAGCAGAGAAACTAGCAGAGATCCACAATGTGCCGTTGAAACTTATAGCAGAAAAAACTTCAGCGAATGCTACGAGCCTTTTTGGGTTACCTAAATAAAATAAAATCCATATGTGCGCTAAAATAATCATCATACTTTTTAACTCTTCTTATTTTTTCTCCCTGTATGGCGGAAACAGAAAAAAAAGTGAGGGCTTAGTGTCTGAACTCAATAATCAAAATAATTTTTTGCGATCTTCACTACAATACATAAATGAGTAAAAAAATAGACCATCCATTTCGAAAAAGGTGGGGACAAAATTTTCTAGTTGACAGAAATCTCTTAGAGAAAATTGTTCGAACTATTGATCCAAAAAAATCGGACTCTATTCTTGAAATTGGACCTGGTGAGGGAGCACTTACCGAATTGATATTTCCTAAAGTAAAAGAGATGGTCGCCATTGAGATAGATCCAATGCTCATTGAGCATTTAAAAAATCGAGAATCTTTGAAAGGGTTGAATATTGTCCACGGAGATGTACTTCTTCAGGATATAGAAAAGTTGCCTGTCAAAAATTTGGTTCGTGTGATTGGGAATATTCCTTATAATATTACCTCACCTATTATTTTTTGGCTCATAGAGCAATTACATTTTTGGGACGATGCATTCATTATGATGCAAAAAGAAGTGGCGGAAAGACTTTCAGCAGTCGTAGGAACAAAAGCCTATGGTCGATTCACAGTTGTGGTTGGGGCCTACTTAAATATGGAGTATTGTTTCACAATTCCACCGGATGTTTTTATTCCAAAACCTAAAGTGGATTCAGCAATTATTCGTTTCACTAAAAAAGAAAATCCTCTTATTTCTGATGAAAAATATATGCGTTTCAATAAACTTGTATCCACTGCTTTTTCGCAAAGAAGGAAAATGTTACGGAATACACTCAAGGGCTGGGAGATTCATCCAGACCTTCAGGAACAAATTAATTTTACTCGTCGCCCTGAAACATTGACTATTGAAGAATTTGTGAGTCTTGTTTAAGTCTTGGATGTGATAACTCAATCCTGTAAGATCGCCGGCTTTTTTAAAGCAAAAATAATTTAATTAAATAACCACAAAACAACACTTTGGAGGTGATTTAGGTGGTTGAAGTTCAGGTAAAAGAAAAGGAATCATTTGAACGTGCGCTACGTCGATTTAAAAAGATGTGGGAACGAGCAGGTGTTCTTCGAGAGATTCGGACACGTTCCTTTTATGAAAAGCCAAGTGACGCAAAACGGGAAGCAAGAAAGAAAACCGTTCGTCGCGTTAAAAGGCAAGCCAGGATAGATGCAATGCGGAATGATCCGCGTGCAAGCCGTCAACGGCGTCGTAAACCTAGTAGTAAACCTAGTCGTCGATAGTTTCCCTAACTGGAAAATCAAAGAAGCCTCGGTTTTTCGCCGGGGCTTTTCTTTTTGGAACCTTTCTTACCTGTCTCGAATTTCTAATACTTAATTCATAATCTTAACTCGTAACTCTTAGTCCATTTAATGATAATTAGAAGTATTTCAGGTGTCCGTGGGATTACCGAAACCCATCTTACTCCAGAATTATCTGTGGTTTACGCCCGTGCACTCCATCAATTTTTACCAAAAGGTGTAATCATGGCAGGGCAAGATAGCCGACCATCTGGAGAAGATATTATCCAGGCAATGATGGGTGAATTAGTTCGACTTGGAAGAACAGTGATTTATTGCGGTATTGTTCCCACACCTACTGTCCAATTTATGGTTCATAATACAGAAGCCGTGGGTGGCTTTATTGTTACAGCAAGCCATAACCCCATTGAATGGAATGGGCTCAAATTTGTTAGAGAAGACAGTACATTTTTACATCCAAATGAGTGTGAACAATTGTTTAATTTGGTGGATAAAAATAAAGAACTCCAAGATGCAAAAGATCTAGGCATCATTTGGCCGGAACAGAATGCGATCCAAAAACATGTAATTGCTTGTGTGAGTTTAAAATGCATCGATCTCAATCAGATTCAACGTCGCCATTTTAAAATTGTTATTGATGCAGTAAATGGTGCCGGGGCCTATGCGCTCCCGGCCATGTTAGAATCGTTGGGCTGTGAACTAATTGAACTAAATTGTGAGCCCGATGGTAATTTTACGCGTGGGACAGAACCGCTTCCAGAAAATTTAAAAGACCTATGCCAGGCTGTTATCAGCCACGATGCAGATGCGGGGTTTGCAGTGGATCCAGATGCGGACCGTTTAGCAGTTGTGAATGAAAAAGGAGAACCGTTGGGGGAAGAATACACACTGGTCTTGGCTGCAGATGGGTATCTGAACGATACAGTAAAAAATGAAAAATTTGTCGTAAATCTCTCCACGTCACTTGCATTGGAAAAATTAGCCGAATCTAAAAATTGCTCTGTAATCCGTTCAGCTGTGGGAGAGATTAATGTTGTGAATAAAATGAATGAAATTGGATCTGACTTGGGCGGAGAAGGGAATGGTGGCGTTATTCTACGGGAATGTCATTTGGGACGAGATTCGCTTGTCGCAGTCACCATGGTTTTAAACCGCTTGTCCCAATCAAATGAGACTTTAAGTGAAATTCATCAATCTTTACCCCAATTCGAGATTATAAAAGACAAGGTTAGTTTAGAAGGGATAGATCCGGAAGAGTTAATTAGAAAAGTGAGTGGTTTGTTTAATGATGCGGATAAAAACACGCTGGATGGCATCAAATTCACTTGGGATGATAAATGGGTTCATTTGCGAAAATCTAATACAGAGCCCATTATGCGGATATACGCTGAAGCACCAAATAAAGATTCTGCTAAAAAATTGGTTGAGATGGTTCAATCCTGTATTTAAGGAAATTTTGATATAAATTAGATATTACCAATAATCTTATGGGAACCATTAACATACAAAAATCTAAGTCTATTGATCAGGTTAATACCCAAGAAAGAGTCACGAGGCTTTTTTCCAGAAGCATTAAAAAAGAATCAAAAATGCAGGCATTGTATCTTGCATTAAGTATGATTGATTTAACCACTCTTGAAGGAAAAGATTCTGAAGGAAAGGTGAAGCAATTATGTTATAAGGCATCCCATCTACACCATAAGCATCCGGGACTTCCGAATGTGGCTGCCATTTGTGTTTACCCAACAATGGTACCTATTGCAAAAAAAGCATTGGAAGGAACAGGGATAAATGTGGCATCTGTGGCAACGGCTTTCCCAAGTGGGATGGCCGATATCAACGCAAAATTAGATGAAGTAAAATCCGTGGTAGATGCAGGTGCAGATGAAGTGGACATGGTCATTTCACGTGGAAAGTTCCTAAGTGGAGATTATGATTATGTCTCCAATGAAATTTCCCAAGTGAAAGACGCTTGTGGAAAAGCACATTTGAAAGTGATTTTGGAAACGGGTGAATTGGTAACCTTAGATAATGTGCAACTTGCCAGTGATATTGCCATGGAAGCTGGCGCAGATTTTATTAAAACATCTACAGGAAAAGTTTCTCCAGCAGCCACTCCATCCGTGGTATTGACCATGCTAGAAGCAATTAGAGATTTTCAAACAAAGACTGGAAAGAGAATTGGCATGAAACCCGCTGGTGGTATCGGAACCGCAAAACAAGCCATTCAATATTTGGTAATGATTAAGGAAACCCTAGGTGAAGATTGGTTATCCCCCGATTTATTCCGATTTGGTGCCAGCTCACTTGCCAATGATATTTTAATGCAAATTATGAAACAAACCACTGGCCAATATCAATCAAAAGATTATTTTTCAATTGATTAAAATGATTTGACTAAGAAGAAAATATTATGACTAAAAAACAAAAATGGGACTATAGTCCTGCACCGGAAAGCACAGATCATATTCAATTAAAAAATAAATATGATTTGTTTATTAATGGCGAATTTGTTCCGAGTTCTGATGGAAAATATTTTGACACTATAAATCCATCAAATGAGAAAAAAATAGCTGAAGTTGCTGAAGCAGGGAAAGCAGATATTGATAAAGCTGTGGCTTCTGCAAGAAAAGCCTACGACAAAACATGGTCCAAAATGCATCCTAAAGAACGAGGAAAATATATTTATCGTATTGCTCGATTACTGCAGGAAAGAGCGAGAGAATTTTCGGTTATTGAAACAATGGATGGTGGTAAACCTATTCGTGAGTCTCGTGATGTAGATGTACCCTTAGCCGCAGCTCATTTCTTTTATCATGCAGGATGGGCGGATAAATTAGAATATGCTTTTCCGGGAAGGGTGGCAGAACCCTTGGGTGTTGTGGGACAAATTATCCCTTGGAATTTTCCATTACTGATGGCTGCCTGGAAATTGGCACCGGCGTTGGCCACCGGGAATACCGTTGTATTAAAACCTGCTGAAACAACACCGCTTACAGCCATGAAATTAGCAGAAATTATTCAGGAAGCAGATCTACCACCTGGCGTAGTGAATATTGTTAATGGCGCTGGAGAAACCGGAAAGTTTTTGGTTAACCATGGCGATATAAATAAAATTGCATTCACAGGAAGTACAGATGTGGGAAAATACATCATGAAATCTGTGGCGGGCTCGGGGAAAAAATACACACTAGAATTAGGCGGGAAAGCGGCCAATATAATTTTTGAAGATGCAGCCATCGATCAAGCAGTAGAAGGTATTATTAATGCAATCTTTTTTAACCAAGGTCATGTGTGTTGTGCCGGATCCCGTTTATACGTACAAGAAGGTGTAGCCGATGAAGTAATTGCAAAACTTCAAAAACGGATGGAATCATTAATTGTTGGCGACCCATTAGATAAAAATACGGACATCGGCGCTATCAATTCCAAAATGCAATTAGATAAAATTAAAATGTATGTGAAACTCGGTAAAGATGAAGGTGGAAAAATTCATCAAACAGCATGCTCTCTTCCAAAAAAGGGATATTGGTTTGCACCTACAATATTTACAGATGTAAGCCAATCAAATCGAATTGTTCAGGAAGAAATATTTGGCCCTGTTTTAGCAATCCAAACTTTCCGAACAGTGGATGAAGTCATCACCAAAGCAAATAATTCACCTTATGGTTTATCCGGTGGTGTCTGGACAGATAAAGGATCCAAGATTTTTAAAGTAACTCAAGATATTCGTGCAGGCGTTATTTGGGCAAATACTTTTAACAAGTTTGATCCCGCATCTCCTTTTGGTGGATATAAAGAAAGTGGCGTTGGCAGTGAGGGTGGCATCGAAGGTCTTTCCGGCTACGTAAATTTGGTGTAGGAGAAAAAAATGAGTCAAAGAATAGATATTCAAAAAACTTACAAACTTTTCATTGGTGGAAAATTCCCGCGAACTGAATCCGGGCGATATATCAAATGGATAGATAAAAAAGAAACGACTGTGGTAAATATTTGTCGCGGTTCACGAAAGGATTTTCGCAATGCCATGGTTTCAGCAAGAAGCGCATCTAGTGGATGGTCTTCCCGTTCCGCTTATAATCGCGCACAAATATTGTATCGAATTGGTGAAATATTAGAAGGACGAAGAGAGCAGTTTATGGCTGAATTAACTTTACAGGGTTTGACAAATAAACAGGCAGAAAATGAAATCAATCAATCGATTGATCGACTCATTTACTATGCGGGTTGGGCCGATAAATTTCAACAAGTTTTTAGCCGCGTGAATCCTGTCTCTCTTCCATATTTTAATTTTACTTTGCCGGAAGCAACGGGCGTGGTTGCTGCCATTGCGCCAGATGATTCATCGCTTCTGGGATTGGTTTCCATTATTGCACCCGTAATTGCTGGTGGGAATTCCATTGTTATTTTGGCATCTGAATCGCATCCCCTTTGTTCAATTTCTTTTGCTGAAGTGCTACATACATCAGATGTGCCTGGTGGCGTAATTAATATTTTAACCGGTTACAGATCAGAATTAATTGAGCATTTTTCATCTCACATGGATGTGAATGCCATTATTTACTGTGGTAATAATACCGATGATAAAAAATTGGTTGAAATAAATGCAGCCTTAAATGTGAAACATGTTATTCAGTTTCCCATCCAAGATTGGTCTAATGAACAGCACCAAAGTCCTTACCATATTCTTAAATGCCAAGAAACCAAAACGATTTGGCATCCGATTGGAGTTTAATTGATGGAGAATAATAAAGCAGTAGAAATCATCCGTTCAAAAGCGGATGGCAGACATCCGAAGGTTGGTATCATTCTAGGAACAGGATTGGGTCCATTTGCAGAAAATATTGAAAATAAAATTATATTTTCTTATAAAGATCTGCCCGGATTCCCCGATGCAGGAGTAAAGGGTCATGCGGGGCAACTCATTTTGGGCCAAATAAATGACATTGAAATTGTTGTTTTGCAAGGCCGTGCCCATTATTATGAATCTGGCAAACCGGATATTATGAGAATCCCCATTGAAACATTAACTGGTTTAGGGTGTGAAACACTCTTATTAACCAATGCTGCTGGCAGTTTACTTCCGGAAGCACAGCCCGGAAGTGTAATGATGTTGACGGACCATATAAATTTCACAGGCGTTTCTCCCTTATTTGGCGAAACAGAAACATCCCGTTTTGTTAATATGACTGATGCGTATAATCCATCTTTGTGTGACAAATTTAGAGATGCAGCCAAAACAAAAAATATAACATTACATGAGGGTGTCTATATTTGGTTTTGTGGACCAAGTTTTGAAACGCCGGCAGAAATTAAGGCTGCAAAATTATTAGGTGCTGATGCAGTGGGGATGTCCACTGTGCCTGAGGTAATACTTGCCCGATTTTATGGACTAAATGTTGCAGCAGTGTCTATTATAACCAATATGGCAGCTGGAATGAGTGATGAACATTTAACCCATGCTCACTCAATCGAAAACGCAGCAAAAGCGACAAGTGATCTACAGACACTTTTGAGTGAATTTCTTTTACAATATAATAAATAATATTTAATAACGCCGAATTATGCTTCCCCAGGAAATCATTCGAAAAAAGAAAGATGGATTGCCATTAAGCGATTCAGAAATTCAATATTATATTGAAGGCATTTCCAATGGATCTGTTTCAGAAAGCCATATTGCGGCTTTTTGTATGGCAGTTATGTTTAAAGGTATGTCGACCGAAGAAACTTTTTCTCTCACAGACCATATGGTGAAATCGGGAGACAAATTAAACTGGAATGATTTGAATGGCCCTGTGGTTGATAAGCATTCCACTGGTGGCGTGGGGGACAAGGTGAGCATTATGTTAGCACCCATCGTGGCATCCTGTGGTATTTATACTCCAATGATTTCGGGCCGTGGTTTGGGGCACACGGGTGGCACTCTAGATAAATTGGAATCAATTCCTGGATATAATACAACGCCAGATAATTCGTTATTTCGTCGTATTGTAAAAAATGTTGGGTGTGCCATTATTGGGCAAACATCAAATTTGGCACCAGCTGATAAAGTGATTTATGGCGTGAGAGATGTGACTGCTACCGTAGAATCTATCCCACTAATCACTGCGTCTATTTTGTCTAAAAAACTTGCTGCCGGTCTGGATGGTTTGGTCATGGATATTAAAACAGGGAATGGTGCATTTGCAGATAATTTTGATTTTGCAAGAAATATGGGAAACTGTATCATAGAAGTGGCAAAGCAATTTGGGATGAATACATCAGCAATTATTACTGATATGAACCAGCCTCTTGGTGGCACAGTTGGGAATGCTTTAGAAATAATAGAAGTCATCGATTATTTAAAGTGTGTGCGACAAGAACCCCGTTTGCATGAAGTGGTTTTAACGTTGGCTGCAGAAATGCTGGCCGTTGCGGGATTGGTGGATTCAACTGATGATGGATTTCAAAAAGCGAAAGAAATTTTAGATTCTGGTAAAGCTGCAGAAACCTTTGAAAAAATGGTCTCCGAACTAGGTGGACCCAATAATATTTTACAGAACACAGATTCACATTTTGAATCAGCATCTGTGGTAAAGCCTATTCTAGCACATCAATCCGGATTTATTTCTCAAATAAATACACGGGCTGTAGGTCTTACAGTTGTCGAATTAGGTGGGGGAAGAAAAAAAACCAGTGATTCCATTGATCATAGTGTAGGGCTAACTTCTGTTTTAGGATTGGGAGAAAAAGTTAAAGCAGGGCAACCTTTAGCTATTGTACATGCTCAAAATGAAGATCAGGCGAATATTGCAATTAACATGGTGAATGATGCCTATACAATTTTGGATATTTCACCTTCAAATAATCAAACAATTATAAAATTATTAAAATAGAATGAATGAACCCAATAAAATAAAACGTGGAGTTGATTTAGAACTTCAAATTGAATCTTTAGCCTACGGCGGAATGGGATTGGCACGTAAAGATGATTTTGTCATTTTTGTAAAAGGTGGTATCCCAGGACAAAAAGTAAATGCTCGTATTTATAAAAAGAAGAAAGGCTATGCCGAAGCTCGTGTACAACATGTCATAACAGAATCACCCAATGCAGTGGAAGCACCGTGTGAGCATTTTGGGGTGTGTGGTGGCTGCAAGATGCAGAATTTATCATACAATGAACAACTGAAAGAAAAATCTAATCAAGTAGAAGATGCTTTTCGACGACTCGGTGGATTTCAAGATTTTAAACTTGATCATGTTGTGGGTGCCGACCCTATTTTTAATTATCGAAATAAAATGGAATTCACTTTCTCGCCCCATCGCTGGGTATTAGATACTGAGCCGGAAGGCGTAGACAGATCTTTCGCAGTAGGACTACATATCCCTGGGCGATATGATAAAATTATAGATATTAAAGATTGTCATATTCAACCGGTCATAGGAAATAGAATTTTAAAAGTGGCCAGAGATGTTTGTTTGGCTCACCCCGATTTGAAGCCTTATGATCCGAAAACACATATTGGTTTTTTACGATTTTTGATGCTCCGTTTTGGCGTAAATACAAATCAAATTATGGTAAATCTTGTTACTGCCTATGATGATATAAATAAATTATCACCCCTAATTGATGCGCTCTTAGAGCAAGTACCCGAAATCACATCCATGGTAAATAATGTAAATACGCGAAAGGCAGATGTTGCTTTTGGTGAATTTGAAACATTGGTTTTTGGGGAGCCATTTATTCAAGAAACTATAGGCGACTTAACATTCGAAATATCAGCGAATTCATTTTTCCAAACCAATACCACTCAAGGAAAACATCTCTATGATGAAGTAGTAAAAGCAGCGGGACTAACCGGGTCAGAAATAGTTTTTGACTTGTATTGTGGCACGGGAACCATTGGACTTTATTTAGCCAATCAGGTGAAAGAAGTTTATGGCTTTGAAATAATCCGGTCCGCATTAGAAGATGCAGAAAAAAATGCTCAACGCAATAAAATAACTAATGCAATATTCCTAAAAGCAAATTTGGATACATTCTTTAAATCGGGGCAATTACCCAGAAGAATTCCAAAACCTGATGTAGTCATTGTCGATCCGCCAAGGGCAGGAATGCACCCGGATATGACCAACTATTTACACAAATTCAAGGCGAAGAAAATTGTGTATGTGTCTTGTAATCCAACCACCCAAGCAAGAGATGCCAAGGTATTGGCTGAAAAAGGATATGAAATTAAATCTGCTGTCATGGTAGATATGTTCCCTCACACCCCGCATATAGAAACAGTAGTGTTATTTTCGAAGTAATGCTTTAGAAAATCGGGACTCGGGGATGTCTATATCAAATGCAATTTCATCAATAATCCATTCCGTTCCTTTGCTGTTTCGCTTTAGTTCATCCTTATAAATAAACCGGGAAGGAAACCATCGTCTCTGCACTTTTTTAATTCCATCCATGGTGGATGTTTTTAAGAGTTTTCCACTTTTGGCATAGAGTTCTTCCTTCATGGGTAATAGGTATTCTTTATCAACCCAGGCCCGGCGCTTCGGGTATGACAACCCTTTAACCTTGGATTCCAGTAGTATGATCCAGTGGTCTCGATCATCGATCATAACAGATCCTTCCAGGGTTGCTTTATACAACTCTTCCATAGGACGATCTTCCATCATATCATTATAGGACATATCTGAGCCCATAACCGATTGTCTAAGCATATGGCCCGAGATCTGAATCACTCGATCTGTCTGGGGTGAGTATGTCCAAAGTTTATCACCCAGTTTCAGCATTTTAGTCCCTTTTTCCCGGGCCGGAGAAAGGTATTCTGTGAAGGCTAGATCCATACCCACAACCCAGTTCTTAGATTCAATAGTACGAGTTGTTCGCCTTCCATGTACGACCATTTTACTTGTTAAAACCCTACTCTTTGCATTTAGGTTTTTATCCATCGCAGCTATGATATCACTAACAGTCATATCGCTCGCTTGACCATTTAATAATGATAAGGATATTATAAATATAAATATTTTTATCATGACTCCAGTTCCTTAAATAGTTGTGCCATTTCTCTCCTATAGATTGCTAACCCTGCCAACATAGTACCAAGTACAGTGGCTATCAGTCCTGGAATAAAACCTATATAATATAGATCTGGGGTAATTTGAGCATAAAATATATTTGGCATAACCATATTAGATGCTGACATTTTTTCAACCACTTCTGAATAATCAATTCCGTTCTCTTGTACATAGTATGTAAGGCTCAGACCAAGCCCCGTGCCTATTATCGTTCCGGTAAGACCTATGAGAATTGCTTCATATACCATAGAGCGATACACTTCTCCCTTTGATTCTCCCATTGCAAGACGTAAACCAATTTCACCGTAACGCCTGAGTCCATTCATTAATCCCATATTCCAAAGAACGACCATGACAATCACTAAAAAGATTCCTCCTATTACAGCCATAGCAGCTTTGCTAAAATCAACTATTGTACCCATTTGGTTCGAGTCTCGAAGTGCCATCATTACTGGGCTAAAGATGTCAGTTGTATCACTATTACTAGTATTATATTTTGAACGAACAGTTACTGCATTATGATCAATATAAAATAGAGAGTGTGCAAAACCAAATATTTCTGATGCAGCATTTTCCATATCTAAAGCCTTTCTGGCTCCGGAGATATCAATAATCATCATTTGTCTATCTGCTTGCCCTTTCATAAGGTTGAAGGTTCCGACAATATTAAAATTATAGGTTGTGAAAGCATTGTGCATTGTGCTACCAATAAATGTAGCTTTATCACCAATGGAAAGGTCTAACTTTTTAGCAAGTTTAGTACTAATCAGAGCTTCATCTAAATGAACAGGGAGTCTTCCTTGAATAAGTCTTCTTTCTAATTCCCACAATTCAGCTTGTCGAGAATTATTACTGAATAGATCAATTCCAAAAGCAATAATAGGTCCCTGATTTTTAGTGTCCCCATTTTCATCTGGGACATCTAAAAGACCTCCAAATGTTATCCTGGGACTCCAAAAATAATTTTGATATTCTTGGTTTAGCTCTGCTATTATTTGATCAACATCCAATAGAGCAAGATCGTTCGGTAGCATTTGACTCTCTTCTTTATATGCGCGTGTCACTACCTTTTCATGTCCTGAAATAATAACTGCAGTATCTAGGAACATCCCGTTCATTGCTCCATTCATAAAGCCAAGGGCAAAGATAACAATAGTTACCGTTATCGTAATAATGATAACAGGGAATAGACTACGAGAACGATCTCTTAGTAACCCTTTAATTAGAAAATTTATCATACGGTTGCCTTCCCACGAAGCGCTTCTGTTGGTTTCATTCTGGAAATACGTTTAGAAGGAAGATAGCTCACCACAAGAACAATAGTGAAAATAAGAACTGTTGTTGTAAATATTAATCCAAGGGAATAAACAGGGATCAATCGCTTTGCAATCATAAATCCCATTTCTGAATAATCTATAGGCATGGGGACGCCATATTTTGCTGTCCACCAAAGAATAACACCAAAAGGGAATACGGTTAAAACTGCGGCCAAAATGGCATTTATACTACCTTCTAGTGTAAATAGACCAACTACCCTTGATCTTGTCATGCCGAGGGCCATGAGAGTTCCAATTTCTTTTCCTCTGCGAAAAATAGATAATACTTGGGCATTAAATATTCCCATTGCCGCCAAGGCTAAAAGAATAGCGAACATGATCTGATTACCAGGTTTATCTGCTTCAATAGCTGCTTCAATATCCTGGATAAGATATTCAACGTCCCGGTGTATCCAATCTCCTGGGGCCTTAACTTTTGCAAGTCCTTCTTTATATGCAACATAAGTTACTTCATTCTTCATTGCTAACATTTCTTGCGCTTTATTGATAGGGATCCAGATATGTCCTATATCGAGTTTAAAATTTTCAGTGTCCATTATATGAACCACAGTACCTTCATCCGCATCATACGTACCATCAGAGTCAAGCCATCGTATAGTAAATGAATCACCTATGTCTAATTTTGCATTATTTGCCATTCCCTTGCCAATTAATACGGGTATGTTTATGTCTTTGTTTTGAGATAGACTTCCAGTTGGCATATTTACAATACTTTGAGCCGGGTCAATTCCTTTCATAACGACTGGCATAATCCTACCGTTTGGATATATTGCTGCTTGGCTTACAAGTACAGCTACAGCTTTTTTCTCTTGTATTAAAAAATCAATTTCTGATGGTAAAATTGAGTGAGCATCTTCAAATAACATTGGATCCATCGGATCATACTTGGGATGCCAATAAGCTCCACCGGCAACCTCTGTATCAATTGTGACTTGTTTGGCATGTTGGCGCATGCCATCATATAAGCCAGTAATAAAAATGATGAGGAAAAAAGAGATTGAGGTAACTAAGACATTTAGAAAGGTTCGTAGCCTTGCTCCTAATAAATTTTTTAATGCTATTTTAAATAACATTAGTTCTGCTCTGTCTCTGTTATTTCATCTTTTACAATATTTCCATCTTCTAAACTAATAATACGCTTTAAATATCCCATGATTTTTTCATCGTGTGTAGCAAATACAAATGATGTATCAAGCTCTTCATTCAGCTTTGTGAGTATTCTCATTATATTATGAGAATTCTCTGCATCTAGATTTGCCGTAGGTTCATCAGCCATGATAAGTGCTGGTTGATTAACAATAGCCCTTGCGATAGCAGTTCTCTGGCATTCTCCTCCGCTTAGCATATTAGGTTTTGAATCACGTTTATTGGTTAGCCCAACCCATTCTATAGCTTGATTGACTTTTTTTGCCCTTTCATTTGGGTTTACTTTATTTAGAATAAGAGGAAGTTCCACATTTTCAAATACAGTATAAACGGGAAGGAGATTATAGCTTTGAAATATAAACCCCATATATTTTCTGCGTAATCTCGCACGTTCATTATGGGTTGTATTATCTAACGAATGATCAAGTACGTTCACTTGTCCCTTGCTTGCAGAATCTAGTCCACCAATAATATTTAACAAGGTGGTTTTTCCGGACCCCGATGGTCCAACAAGGCCAGTGAATTCTCCTTTTTCAAGAGTAAGGTTTATGCCTTTTAATGCAGTAAAAAAACCTCCACCTACTGGAAATTGTTTAACAAGGTTTTTTATTGCAATGACAGTATTGTTTTCCATTTTATTTCCTTAATGATTGTAAATAAACATGAATTGAAATCCGGTTCCAAAACCTGCCAGTGATCTTCGCAGATATTCTTCAGGAAGATTGTAATCAGCACGTTTTGGGCTAATAGACAAGATGAAGTTTAAACTATAATGATCATAGCTACTGCTCCAGCGTAAATAATTATAACTGCGATTCTCTTCCAAATCAAATTGCGAAATGAACATGAGCTGGTGTACCATACCAAGGGGCATGCTAGCCATGATGGCCGTATAAGATGCCGAATCAATTTTACTGGAAATAGACATGTATTCTACCATGACCAGAAGACCATTGGCAATCGGCAGGGTGTAGTCTGCTCCGACTGTAGCCATTATGATATCGGATCTATTAGATCTAATTAAAGCACTCTCATTCCAAAATCCAATGAATCCATCATACCGGTAATCAACAGCCAGGCGATTATGCGAACCGAAATCAGGTATGTTCTCTTGACCCGCCATCTGCAGAGATTTTGATGGATCCTGGTGATAGGTCAATCCCCATTCTCCCGCTGAGTTGGAAAGTTCCGCTCGACTTCCATAGGAGAGAGTATCCTGATCATTGTTAATCACCCATGACCACAGAGATAAAGAATTAGAAGGAAACCAACGCAACCTGAATGCTTCCACGCCGTCCGTCTGCCCGGTGGGATCTTTTAAATCAATTGTATCAAACCAAGAAAGGGAACGTAAAACAAGAGAAGGACCAAATACAATTTTCTGCAAACCCAATCGGGCTTCCAGTTTTTCGCTGGAGTATCGTACCCAGTAACGGTGATGGGATTCATTATTATAGAAAAGAGAATCACCGGAATAGGTTCTGTCTAATCGATAGGCCCATTCTATATCAACTAATTGGTTATTAGATAAGTTCTTAAACAGAGAAAGAGTCGGGATATATCCTAAGGTGGACTCCGTTGATGAAAGACCATCTGGAACATCGTTGCTGGTTAGAGTGCTGGTCCAGAGTTGACCTTTAGCCGAAAATGATTGCGCAAAGCCATTTATATTCAAATTAAACCCTACTAGGATAAGAATTAAATATTGGGATCGGGATATTCTGGCAATCAAAATAGTTGTATTTTAACTAATATAATCTAAAGATGGTTTTTTTGTTTGCCATCTGAATTTATTCTCTCAAAATTGATCTCCAATTATGTTTCTTTGTGGTGATCGCTAGGAAGAAGCAGGCAAAGAGCGGGGAGAAGTGTTAAATCGCAAACTAGGGCAGATCCTATCATGCTTGCTGATAGTATTCCAAATTGATAAGTAGGTAAAAAAGCGGATAAAACCAAAACTGAAAATCCAGATATAAGAACGGTTGTGGTGATTAACAGCGCTGATCCAGTATTCATAATTGTCGCCTTGATAGCATCTTTTCTGCTTAAGCCTTGGGACAACTCACGACGGTAACGAAGTAGAAAGTGCAAACTGTCATCTACAGCAATACCCAAGGCTACTGAAAATGTCATAGCTGTAGGAGGACGTATAGAGATCTCTAACCAGGCCAATGCCCCAAGCACAGTAAAAATGGGAATCAGGTTGGTGACAAGGCTGGCAAAAAGGATTGATTTAGTCCGGAATAGGAATATCATAATAATACTGATAAATAGTAGGGCTATCCCTAGGCTATTGCCCAAAGACTGTACGAGATAATTATTGGTCTTTAGAGCCACGACGGTAGTGCCAGTATATTCAATAGATAAATAAGGGGGAAAGGAACGAGCCAATGAATCCAGTTGAGTATAAATCTTTTCCATAGCGGAAGAAGTTTTGTTTTCTATCAGGCCGGAGATCCGCAGGGTTCTTCCATCTGGGCTCACCAGCTTTATCTGTTCTTTTGACTGATTTTCAAGTATAATGTCAATCGTTTCCTGATTATAAGATGCGGACATATCATCTCCACGAATCCGTTTAACAGATTCAAGCAGATCTGATAAGGAAAAAAAACGACTCTCCTTTAACTGAAAACGCAAAAGAGATTCAACCTGATTTAAAAAAGGAAGTACATCGGGGTCTACCACATTCTTTGGAGCACCATTGAAATTAGGATCCAAGTGTAGTAAAACTTCGAATGGTAGCACACCCCCAAAATATTTTTCCGTGAGCTTCAGATCCTGATAGAGTTTGTTCTGTGGTCTAAGATCATCCATGAGAGATGAGTCAGTAGAGATATCTTTAATCTTGAAAATAGATATGGCAGAGATCATCACAGGAATTATTACAAATACCCATGGTCTGTTTAAGATAGCTGTTGAAAGCCATTTTAGTAGAGGTAAAAAGGGTTCTTTTCTTTGGTATTGAAAACCTTTTAGAAGCAGAATACCCGATGGAACAACTAAAAGGGATACCAGCCAAGCCATCATAACACCAATGGCGATTACAAAACCAAATTCCTGCACGATTTTGATGGAATTAGTCAGAAGAGCAAGAAAACCTATAGATGTAGTTAAGCTGGTTAAAAATATTACTTTGGACATTTCAACCATGGTCAGCAGCATGGCTTTTTCAGGGTCAGTATCTCCCCGTGAAAGATTCTCTCTAAATCTTGCTTGGATATGGATGGCATCCCCAATCCCAATAATAAAAAGAAGCGTGGGTACGATATATGTCATGATATTGATTTCCAAACCCAGAAGGCCCATGAATCCTAAGAGCCATATTACTGAAATGAGAACGGTCGAGAGAGGAAGAAGAACTTGGACCCAGTGTCGAAAAAGAAAGCTCAAGATGCATACCAATAGAATGGCTATGGGTGGTAGAAAAAGAAAATTATCTCGGACCATATAGCCAACGTACTCGGTTCGTAAAACAGATACACCGGAATAAGTCCACTCCGGAGATGTTTTGGCAGTCAGAGTTTTGATCTGATTTATAAGTGCTGTTCGATCATGGTGATTGTTGGCTACATCACTGAGATTAATTATGATTGCCCCGTAATCGAGGTCTTTTGATAATACCCTTGATCCAATTGATGGGTCTTCCTGAATGTATTTTAAAGCTTTTTGTATGGAATCTTCTTCCCAGGGTGTAGAATCATCATTCAAGTCACCTATCCAAGCTTTAAGATCGATATCACTTAATGTGAAAAGTGATGCCACATTTTTAACATCTGGAAGTTCATCAATTTGATAGACCAGATCTTCCAACTCAATATACAGGTTTTTGTTTAGAGCGTCCTGAGGCTTATAAATAATTGTAATTACATTATCTTCCCGACCAAAATTTTCCTGGAATAAAAAGTATCTTTCAACCATGGGGTCATTCTGTGAGAAGAGATGTTCGATAGAAAAATCCAACCGGAGATTAGAAATAAACAATGACCAAAAAATCGTTATTCCTGCCACTAGAGCAAGAGTGCTGCGTGGATGTTTAAGGATAATTTGAAAAAACTTATTCAACATATTATTGTCAATCAAAAAAGCTTATTGAATAAAATTTTTCGTTACATTTTTTATTCATAAAGTCTTTAAAACTTTATTGATTTTAATCGATTTGAATTTCCTACTACACTAATGCTTGAAAGTGCCATGGCCACTTCTGCTATCACGGGATGGAGTAAACCAGCAAATGCCAAGGGAATGGCAACAATGTTATAAATAAAAGCCCAGAATAGGTTTTGTTTAATTGTATTGAAAGTAGCATTTG
>CAWVTW010000020.1:0-17829 GCA_963933175.1 uncultured bacterium | reverse complement strand
CATCGGGGGATACATTAGAATTGGTAGACGTTCGTGTAAACTGCGATCAAAATTCACTGCTGTACCGAGTTATCCCAAAAAATAAAAATGCCTGCCATACGGATAGGCCCACTTGTTATTATAGAAAAATAAAATCAGCCAAAATGGAGTTTATTCATGAGTGAAAAAGTAGTACTCCTTTCTTAGAAGTAGGATGCAGGGGTTTTATTTTTTTTGTAAAAAAGCTGTTTTTAACTTTTTTAAAAAATTAGATACTAAAAATGTTACTGGATTGCTATTTAAAACTAGATGCATAAAGGATTCAGCCCTGGAATAATAAGGGTGGTTGTTAATTCAGCTAATAAAATTAATAATATTAGTAGAGAATAGTAAAAAAGTAAATCTTAGTATTGGTATCGCTAAAATTTATTCATAAAATTGGTCATGGATTTACAAAATATCTTATGGCGGAAGCGCCCCAATAAAATGATTCAGTTTAACACTTTGTTTAATAACAATAATAATATGAGTGGGGGCGAAGCTTTGTAACCATAAGGTTAAGCTTTAATAAAAACCCCCAAGGATTTCAATTCTTGGGGGTTTTTTTTTATATCAAATAAAAGGAAGGAAAAATTATGTGTGGCATATTTTTATACAAAGGGCAAAAACAAGATTGGGATTCATTGGAATCTGATATTAACCGGATCGGTTATCGCGGCCCCGATAACACACACCATGAAATGATTGGGAATGATGTGTTATTTGCGTTCCATCGATTAGCAATTATGGGTACAACAGAAATGGGTGATCAACCCATGAAGCACCCTAATGATGCTTCACTCACTCTGATCTGTAACGGCGAAATTTATAATTATAAAGATCTGGCTGACAAATATGGTTTCAATTTAGTGACCGGTTCGGATTGTGAAATTATTTTACTCCTCTTTAAAAAATTTGGTATTGAAAAAACAGTTAAAGAATTGGATGGTGTATTCATGTTTGTAATACACGAAGCAAATACTGGCCTACTTTTTGCTGGCCGGGATCCCATGGGCGTCCGACCAGGATTTATGGGCAGGGATGGAGATGAGATTATGATTGCATCGGAAGTAAAACCCATGGTGAATCATTGTTCAGACATTATACCATTTTCTCCAGGGAATTGGTGGTGTTCCGACGCTCCAGATACATTCAACCCTTATTTCCAATACAATGGAATAAAAATTCAGGAACATAGTGAAGAGCATATTTGCGATAAAATTCGGTCTTTATTAACAGATTCAGTTAAGAAGCGACTCATGACAGAACGTGAGATTGGGTGTCTTTTATCCGGCGGATTGGATTCAAGTTTAATTTGCGCCTTGGTGAATAAATATTATGAGGGACCAAAATTAAATACATTTTCTATTGGACTTCCGGGGAGCATTGACCTTGAATATGCACAAATTGTGGCGGATCATTTGAAAACAAAGCACCATCAGATCGAAGTATCTGAAGATGAGTTTTTAAATGCTATTGAAACAGTTATTTATAATATTGAATCTTATGATACTACAACAGTTAGGGCTAGTGTGGGCAATTATCTCGTCTCTAAATACATTTCAGAAAATTCTGATTGTAAGGTGATCTTTAATGGCGATGGTGCCGATGAAGTCGGTTGCGGTTATGTGTATTTAAAGAATGCACCAACATTAAAAGACCTACAAAAGGAAAGTGAAAAACTGGTAGAAGAGATCCACTATTTTGATGTGCTGCGGTCTGATCGGAGTATTAGTTCAAACGGGTTGGAAGCACGGACGCCTTTTTTAGATAAAGCTTTTGTGAAATATTACCTCTCTATTCCTCCAGAACTAAAATCATTTGATGGTATAAACCGGTTAGAAAAATATTTACTAAGACAAGCATTTGATGGCCAAGGAATCTTGCCGGACGAAGTGTTATGGCGAAGGAAATGTGCATTTTCTGATGGTGTCAGTGCCAAAAAGAAATCCTGGCATCATATTATTCAAGCATATGTTGACAAAAAAATATCGGATGATGAATTTAGACAAGAAGGTAAAAAGATTAACCACTGTACGCCTGTTTTAAAAGAGAGCTATTATTACCGAAAAGTGTTTGATTCTTATTTTGGGAAGAATGAAAAATTAATCCCACACTTTTGGATGCCTAAATGGACGGACGTGATTGATCCATCTGCTCGCGAATTACAAGATTATCAGGAGTAAATGATTCTGAAGTGTAATTCAATCAAAAATAGATTGTACCTATTTTTATTCTCCTGTATTTTTGGCGCCAAGTTTTCCAGCGATGGAGAATAAGGTTAACTAAAATGAATAATCAATACAAATTACAAAATACACAAACTGCAAATAAACCAATTGCCGTTAGTGTTGACATTAATCTCCGGCAGATTAATAGTCTATTTATTGATTTATTTATTCTAGTGATTATTGGACTTGCCGTCCAAATCGCCTGACAGATTATTTAAAAAATAAGGTAGGCGATGATGACGGCGGAGACAAATTCCTCCCCCACAATTCCTATACCCTACCTGTAGATATATTCTGTCCGATTTGGTGCGTGCGTTTCCATTAGAATTGAAAAATGAGAGCACATATGAGATCAGATACAATAAAAAAAGGATTTGAACATGCACCGCACCGCAGCCTCTTGCGTGCAACAGGTGTCATACAAGAAGAGTCCGACTTTGAGCGCCCCTTCATTGGGATCGCCAATTCTTATACAGATCTAATTCCTGGCCATGTCCATCTACAGGAATTTGGTAAAATTGCTAAACAGGCTATTCGCGAAGCTGGTGGCGTACCATTTGAATTCAACACCATCGGTGTAGATGATGGAATCGCCATGGGGCATATTGGCATGCGATATTCTTTACCTAGTCGAGAATTGATTGCGGATTCGGTTGAAACAGTTATAGAAGCCCATCGATTAGATGGACTCTTGTGCATTACCAATTGTGATAAAATTGTTCCAGGCATGCTTATGGGGGCAGTCCGTATAAATATTCCAACTGTTTTTGTCTCCGGTGGTCCTATGAAAGCGGGAGAAGTAGATGGAAAAAAGGTTGACCTGATTTCAGTATTTGAAGGCGTGGGTAAGGTTGAGGCCGGTATAATTTCTGAAGAAGAATTAACAAAACTTGAAAAGGAAGGATGTCCCACTTGTGGCTCCTGTTCGGGAATGTTCACTGCAAATTCAATGAATTGCCTTATGGAGGCATTAGGTATTGCGTTACCCGGAAATGGTTCTATTCTGGCCGTTGATAAAGGTCGCCTTGAGCTTGTGAAACAAGCTGGAGAAAAAATATTAAACATGGTAAACCATGATGTTAAACCGCGAGACATCATTACCGAAGACTCTATCCGAAACGCATTCGCTCTTGATATGGCCATGGGTGGGAGTACAAATACTGTCCTGCATACTTTAGCAATTGCACACGAAGCTAACATTGATTTTGATCTGGCAGAATTAAATGAAATTTCAAAGAATACACCTTACCTGTGTAAGGTGAGCCCCGCTACCCCTGATGTCCATATGGAAGATGTGGATCGTGCTGGTGGCATTTCTGCAATATTAAATGAGTTGTCAAAAAAAGATGGTGTATTGAAATTGGATCTTCCAACTATAACAGGCCAAAGTCTTGGTGAAAATATTGCAGCTGCTTATGCCAAAGATGAGTCTATCATTCGAACCATAGAATCCCCCTATTCTCAGGAAGGTGGATTATCAGTATTGTTTGGAAATATAGCCCCAAATGGATCCATTGTAAAAACGGGAGCGGTAGATTCTAAAATGCTGGTTCATTCAGGACCGGCACGTATTTATGAATCTCAGGAAACAGCGCTCTCCGGCATTATGAATCATGAAGTGCAAGCAGGAGATGTGGTGGTAGTTCGCTACGAGGGGCCTAAGGGAGGCCCCGGTATGCCCGAAATGTTATCGCCAACTAGCGCCATTATGGGAATGGGATTAGGAGATAAGGTTGCACTTATTACAGATGGGCGTTTTTCTGGAGGAACACGTGGTGCTTGTATCGGTCATATATCACCGGAAGCCGCAGAAAGAGGACCTATCGCAGCATTAGAAAATGGGGATACAATTCATGTGAACATCCCAGACAAAAGTTTGCATGTTGAACTAACTGATGAAGAAATCCAATCCAGACTGGATGCTCTTTCGGAATTTAAACCAAAAATAACACATGGATATTTAGGCCGGTATGCTAGGATGGTTACATCTGCAAATACCGGTGCAGTGTTGAAATAAATAAGAGATACTATGAAAAAAAGAATATTAACAGGTGCAGAAATCATTTGGGAATGTATTATTCGGGAAGGTGTTGATGTCGTTTTCGGATATCCTGGTGGGACGATCTTACCAACTTATGATGCACTGAATAATTATCGCGATAAAATTCATCATGTGTTGGTACGGCATGAACAGGGTGCTACTCACATGGCGGATGGCTATGCACGAGCCAGTGGCAAAGTGGGCGTAGCTATGGCAACATCTGGCCCAGGTGCGACCAATATGGTTACGGGTCTCGCAACTGCAAAACTGGATTCTATCCCAATAGTTTGTATCACTGGGCAGGTTCCTAGAGCAGCCATTGGTACCGATGCCTTTCAAGAAATCGATATTTATGGGACTGTTATACCGGTAACCAAACATAGCTACCTTGTGATGGATATCAATAATTTGGCTTCCACGATAAAAGAAGCCTTTGCCGTGGCACGTTCTGGCCGACCAGGACCTGTCCTGATTGATATACCTAAAGATGTTCAAAATGATACAATTGAATTTGTTTACCCAGATGAACCCGTTAGGCTACCTGGGAATAATCGTCCTTTAGAAGCATCAGAAAAACACATACAGGATGCTGCAGATCTAATTAACAATGCAAAAAAACCAGTGATACTTGCAGGACATGGCATTCTTCTGTCCGGCGCTTGTCAGGAAATAATTCAATTAGCTGAAACAGCTTCCATACCAATTGGATGGACATTATTGGGTGCGGGGAGTGTCCCTGCAAGCCATCCCCTGAATATGGGAATGATGGGTATGCACGGCGAATTTGCAGTAAATAATGCTATTCAAGATGCGGACCTTTTGATAGCCTGTGGAATGCGTTTTGATGACCGCGTGACAGGGAATGTTAAAACTTATTCCCCTAATTCTAAGAAGATTCACATAGAAATTGATCCATCAGAGATCAATAAAAATGTTCCTGTTGATGTGGGGATTCCATGTGACTTGCGTACGGCAATGAAACAATTATTACCCCACGTCAGTAGAAAGCAAAATAAGGAATGGATCAAAACAATTTCTGGATGGCAAAGTGAATCTTCGGAAAGAGATATTATAAACATCCAAACGGATACACTTTATGGTGCTCAGGTTATTCGTGATATCTGGAAAGAGACAAATGGAGATGCACTCATTGTCACCGATGTAGGTCAGCACCAGATGCTTGAGGCGCAATATTATGCCCACGAAGAACCGAATACACTTTTAACATCCGGTGGACTGGGGACAATGGGATTTAGTTTACCAGCAGCTATCGGTGCCAGTTTTTACAGACAAAAAAAAGATATTTGGGTCATTGTTGGTGATGGCAGTATTCAAATGACTATTACAGAGTTAGCTACAGCCGTTCAGGAAAATGCAAATATAAATATTGCCATTATAAATAACGGTTACTTGGGAATGGTCCGCCAGTGGCAGCAACTTTTTTATGATGCTCGCTATGCGGAAACGCCCATCAGTAGTCCTGATTATTTAAAGATTGCTGAAGCTTATGGTCTTCCGGGGTTCCGGGTAGATAAGCGACAAGAGATCCCCGGAGTTATCCACAAGGTTAAGGAAATAAAGGGGCCGGTCTTGGTTGAATTCGTAGTTGAACAACATGATATGGTTTATCCAATGGTTCCCGCAGGTGCTGACTTGAATGACATGGTTTCCAGGCCAAAGAATAAACAATTCCAAGAAACATTAAAATCAAGGAGCCCATCGCTATGAAACAAACATTAATTGTTTTTGTTCAGGATAACCCTGGCGTATTGAACAGAATATCAAGTCATATCCGAAGACGAAATTTTAATATTGAAAGCTTAGTTGCCGGGCGGACGGAAAGAAAAGAAATCACCCGCATGACCGTCGTTTTGAATGAACCAGACAAGACCAAGCAACGGACTGTAGTCAACAGTCTTAAAGAGCTTATTGATGTTTATGACGTAATTGATGCTACAGAAATCGACAGCCATATACGTGAATATGCTTTGGTAAAGGTTGCGCTTAAAAAAGATGACCTTGATGCAGTCAATAAAATTGTTGAATCGGTCCATGGAAAAATAATTGATGGTACCGGTGATGCGACAATCTTTGAATTAACCGGCTATGAAAAAGAAGTAGAAGCTGTTATCAAGGCGTTGCAAAAATATGACATTCTTGAGATTGTTCGTTCAGGCAAGGTGGCTATGGTTGCAGGGAATAATTCGAAACATCAGCCAGAATTAACTAAATCAGAGCCGAACTGGACTACTTCTCGGATTTTAGAATCCTATTAACAAGAGTTGGTATTAATTAAATGGAGAAAAGATGAAAGAATTGAATATTAACGGGTATACAGAAACGATTATTGAACGATCAGATTATCCCAGTGAGAAATGCAAGTCCATTTTAGAAAATGAAGTGACAGCCATTTTGGGCTATGGTCCCCAAGGCTATGGTCAAGGAATGAATATGCGGGATCAGGGGTTTAATGTAATCCTTGGATTACGACGCGGATCCAGTTGGGAAAAAGCAGTTAAGGATGGTTGGGTAGAAGGCGAAAACTTATTTGAAATTGCTGAAGCAGTTCAACGTGGCACTATCATTCAGTTTCTATTATCAGACGCTGGACAAATACAGGCTTGGCCCACGGTCAAAGAGAATTTGAGTGAAGGCAATGCCCTTTATTTTTCACATGGATTCGGTATTGTTTTCCATGAAGATACGGGTATTATTCCGCCAGATAATGTAGATGTTATTCTCGTTGCACCAAAAGGTAGTGGGTTAACCGTGCGTACTCATTTCCAGGCAGGCCGCGGGATTAATTCTTCATTTGCAATTCACCAGGATTTTACAGGAAGAGCAAAAGAGCGCTGTGTAGCTACCGCATTTGCTATTGGTTCCGGGCATTTATTTGAAACGACTTTTGCAAAGGAAGTCCATAGTGATTTGACTGGTGAACGATGTGTTTTAATGGGACTTCTTCAAGGTGCGTTTTTAGCACAATATGAAGTCTTACGCGAGCATGGACATTCCCCATCCGAAGCCTATAATGAAACCATTGAAGAAGCATTACAAAGTCTTTATCCACTTGTTGCAGAAAATGGTATGGACTGGATGTATGCCAATTGTTCTACTACTGCACAACGTGGGGCTTTGGACTGGGCACCCAAATTCCGTGATACCTTAAAGCCGGTTATTGAAGAATGTTATCAAAAAGTTTTGACCGGCGAAGAAGCACGGCGTTCCATTGAATCAAATTCAAAATCTGATTATCGTGCAAGATTGGAAGAAGAATTAGCAGAAATCAATAATCAAGAAATGTGGATTGCCGGGAAACAGCTTCGTCAGCTTCGTCCTGAAAATCTATAGAATTTTGGAAATATTGTAATGAGAACCTTCAAAATAACCACACTTCCCGGAGACGGGATCGGTCCGGAAGTGATGGATGTTGCCTTGGCTGTATTGGATTTGGTTGGTAGTGAATATGGCTTAAATTTTGAAATCAAATCAGAATTAGCCGGAGGTGCATCTCTTGATCAGTTTAACGAGCCCATTACCGAATCTGCACTCCAGTCTTGTCTAGAATCTGATGCAGTACTTTTAGGTGCTGTAGGCGGCCCTAAATGGGACAACCTTCCCCAAGAGAAAAAACCTGAAAGGGGACTATTGAAACTCCGTGAAGTGCTTGGACTTTATTCCAATCTTCGTCCAGCAAAAATTTTCGCACCTCTTGCAGATGCATCATCTTTAAAAAAAGATGTTATTGTTGGATCTGATGTTATGGTTGTCAGGGAACTGACCGGTGGAATTTATTTCGGTGAGCCCCGCGGACATGATAAACATGAAGGGTTTAATACATTACGATATAAAAAATATGAAGTTGAACGCATTGCAAAAGTTGCATTTGAATTAGCTCGAAAACGAAATGGGCATGTTACATCGGTTGATAAAGCTAATGTTCTAGATAGTTCACAATTCTGGCGGGATGTGGTCCATGAAGTTCATCAAGATTATCAAGATGTCCCATTATCAGATATGTATGTAGATAATGCAGCTATGCAACTGGTTCGTGATCCCAAACAATTTGATGTGATTGTAACCCAAAATTTATTTGGAGATATTTTAAGTGATATAGCCGCCATGATTACGGGCAGTCTTGGGATGTTGCCATCGGCCAGTATCGGAGAAAAACACGCCATGTATGAACCTGTTCATGGCACTGCCCCGGAAATTGCCGGACAAAATAAAGCAAATCCAATTGCGATGATATGTTCTGTAGCTATGATGCTGGAAATCACATTAAACCAACCGGAAGCAGCGCAGCGACTAAATAACGCCATTGAATCTGTTTTAGAAAATGGAATTAGAACGATTGATATTGCTTCGTCAGATTCAACAATTGTTACAACTGATGGAATGAGAGATCAAATAATTCATGCGTTTCAACAAACGGATAAGTCTATTTTACATTCTCGTGAACTTGTAAGGGAATAAGCATGAGTGAAAAAATAATCATTTTTGATACCACGTTACGTGATGGTGAACAAGCGCCAGGTGCATCTTTGAATGTGTTTGAAAAAGTAGAAATTGCAAAACAGCTTGAACGATTAAATGTGGATGTGATTGAAGCAGGGTTCCCCGTTTCATCTCAAGGTCAATTTGAAGCGGTTCAGCGAATTGCAGGTTCTGTGAATGCAATTATCACTGGATTGGCCCGGACGATTGATGGAGATATTGATGCTTGTCACCAATCCTTGAAAGGGGCTGACCGTTTTCGAATTCATACCTTTATTGGGACATCCGATATTCATATTAATGGAAAATTTGAATCAGTCCGCTACGGAAAATCCCTACCGGAAAAACAAGCTACTATTTTGAAAATGGCCACCGATGCAGTTCAGTATGCAAAAACATTTACAGATGATGTGGAATTTTCTGCGGAAGATGCCGGGCGTACAGATATTGGCTATTTATGCGAAATTATTGAAGCGGTTATTAATGCTGGTGCAACCACCGTCAATATTCCTGACACGACTGGATATACAATGCCTGAAGAATTCGGCGCAAAGATCGCAGAATTAAAATCTCGCGTAAGCAATATTGACCAAGCGGTGATTAGCGTTCACTGTCATAATGATCTTGGGTTAGCTGTGGCTAACTCACTTTTTGCTGTGGCTAATGGTGCACGGCAGGTTGAGTGTACCATCAATGGGATTGGTGAACGTGCTGGTAATGCCAGTATGGAAGAATTTGTTATGTCGTTGAATGTTCGTTCAAATTTTTGGGATTTTCATACAGATATCAATACAAAAGAAATTTACAATGCCAGCAGAATGGTTTCTGGTTTTACGGGGATGCTTGTACAACCGAACAAAGCTATTGTTGGCGAAAATGCATTTGCCCATGAATCCGGTATCCATCAGGATGGAATGCTGAAAAACAGAGATACTTATGAAATTATGACGCCGGAATCTGTTGGAATAGTGAATAATAAAATCGTTTTGGGGCGTCATTCCGGACGCCATGGATTATCATCTAGATTGAAAGCATTAGGTTATGAAATTAGCGATGAAAAAATGGGAAATATCTACGAACGCTTTGTCTTTTTGGCTGATAAGAAAAAAGAAATATTTGATGAAGATTTAAGAGTTTTAATGGGAGATGAAGCCAAAAGTGAAATTGGGTTTTATACTTTGGATTATCTTCATGTTAATTTAGGAACCACTATCATTGCAACAGCAACGGTTCGAATTAAGACAGAAGAAAAAATGCATGAGGAATCAGCAACAGGTGATGGACCGGTTGATGCCTGTTTCCGTGCTATTAATCGTGCCATAAATTTTCAAGAAATGGCAAAGTTGGAGCATTATCAAGTTCGATCTGTTACAGCTGGGAAGGGCGCTCAAGGTGAAGTAACTGTACGAATAAAAATTCAAGATAGCGCTTATTCTGGAAAAGGCGTTTCAACTGATACAATTCGTGCCAGTGCAAAAGCATATTTACAAGCGCTCAATCATTATGAATCCTTGAAAAATATGGAAAACGTCTTTGAAGAAATCACTGAAACTGTTTAAATCATGAGCGGAAAAACATTATTTGATAAACTATGGGAGAGTCACCTTGTCCGTGAAAATGAAGATGGGACCAGTCTTCTGTATATTGATCGGCAATTTATTCATGAAGTGACATCACCCCAAGCATTTGATGGAATGCGTTTGAAAAATCGTCTCTTGTGGCGAACCGAAGCAAATGTGGCGGTTCCTGATCATAATATTCCAACAAAAGATCGAGATAAGGGGATTGAAGATCCTATATCAAAATTACAAGTGGATACACTGGACAAGAATTGTGATTCCTATCAAATCAAAGAATTTAAAATGTCGGATCCGAATCAGGGCATTGTTCATATCATCGGGCCAGAGCAGGGATTGACACTGCCCGGCATGACTATCGTTTGCGGAGATTCTCACACATCAACTCACGGTGCTTTGGGTTCATTAGCATTTGGAATTGGTACATCAGAAGTTGAGCATGTATTAGTAACCCAATGTTTGATTCAGCAAAAATCCAAAAATATGCTTATCAAAGTAGATGGCGAATTGAAACAAGGCATCACTGCAAAAGATCTAATTTTATTTATAATCGGCAAAATTGGTACAGCTGGGGGGACAGGCTATGCAATCGAATTTGGCGGCAATGCGATTAAAGCCTTATCCATAGAAGGGCGAATGACTGTTTGCAATATGACCATTGAAGCTGGCGCGCGGGCGGGTTTAATCGCTGTGGATCAAAAAACTTTGGACTATGTAAATGGGAAACCATTTTCTCCTAAAGGTGAATTATGGGAACAAGCTCGTGAATATTGGGAAACCCTACAAAGTGATGAAGATGCTGTATTTGATAAAATAATTGAAATAAATGCCAACGATATAAATCCTATGGTTACTTGGGGAACATCACCTGAATTAGTTGTGGATGTTGAAAGTAAAATTCCTTTTTCAACTAATGGAAAATTTCAACCAGCATTGGATTACATGGGATTAGAAATGGGAATGCCCATAAAAGATATTTTGTTGGATAAAATATTTATTGGGTCTTGTACAAATTCCAGAATTGAAGATTTAAGGGAAGCAGCAAAAGTAGTTGAAGGTAAAAAAATTGCTGATTCTATCAAATTGGCGATGGTTGTTCCTGGGTCAGGCCCCGTAAAAGAACAAGCTGAAAAGGAAGGGTTGGATAAAATATTTCTGAATGCAGGTTTTGAATGGCGGGAGCCCGGCTGTTCTATGTGTTTGGCTATGAATGCGGATCGTTTAGAATCAGGTGAACGCTGCGCATCAACATCGAACCGGAATTTTGAAGGTCGCCAAGGGCAAGGCGGGCGGACACATTTGGTGAGCCCTGCTATGGCCGCTGCTGCTGCAATTAAAGGTCATTTTGTTAATGTGACAACCAATTGGAATAATTAAGATGGAAAAATTTCAATCATTTACCGGTATTGTAGCACCATTAAACCGTGCCAATATTGATACTGATGCGATTATCCCAAAACAGTTTTTAAAATCTATTCACCGGACTGGTTTTGGTCCAAACTTATTTGATGAATGGCGGTATTTGGATCATGGTGAGCCTGGGCAGGATTGTAGCAACCGCCCACTAAATCAAGATTTTGTTTTAAACCAGAATCGATATAAAAATGCATCTATTTTATTATCTCGTGAAAATTTTGGATGCGGTTCCAGCCGTGAACACGCTCCCTGGGCTTTGGAAGATTATGGTTTTAAGACGATTATAGCAGAAAGTTTTGCAGACATTTTTTATAATAATTGTTTCAAAAATGGGATTCTACCAATCACGTTAGATATGGAAATAATTCAATCTCTTTTTGAAAAAACGGAATCAGAACCGGGATTCGCTTTAATTGTGAACTTGGATGAGCAGTCATTAATTGACTCTTCCGGTAATACATTAGTTTTTGAACTGGAAAAATTCAGGAAGGATGCCTTATTAAAAGGACTGGACGAAATTGGCCTGACCTTAGCCCATGAAGGAGTGATAAGAGCATTTGAGACAAACCACCAGAAAAAATACCCTTGGCTATTTGCAACATGATAAACGAGCAATTAAAAATGATTGAATTATTTGATACAACTCTTCGAGATGGAACTCAAGGTGAAGGCGTCAATTTATCCGTTGATGATAAGCTTCGTATTGCGGATAAATTAGATGATTTTGGAATTAATATATTAGAAGGAGGCTGGCCTGGTAGCAACCCGCGTGACCAGGAGTTTTTCCGGCGATGCCATGAATTAAATCTGAAACAGGCACAAATTTGTTCTTTCGGATCTACAGCACGTTGGCCTGATAAAATTGAATCAGATCCTAATTTGAATGCCCTTTTAAAAGCCGAAACACCTATTATAACAATTTTTGGTAAAGCTTGGCAACTTCATTCAGAAAAAGGGCTGGGTTTAGAAGAAGATGAAAATGCAGAACTTATAGAAAGATCGGTCGCTTTTTTGGTTAAGGAAGGGAAGCGTATCATCTTTGACGCGGAACATTTTTATGATGGTTATAAAACATCTCCATCTTTTGCATTAAAGATGTTAGATGCAGCACAAAAAGGCGGTGCAGACACCTTAGTATTATGTGATACAAATGGTGGTTCTCTGCCGGAGTTTATTCAGGAAGCGACGAAAGCCGTAGTTGAAAAGTTTGAATCACAAATTGGTGTGCACGTTCATAATGATGGTGGTCTCGCAACAGCCAATACTTTGGCAGCAGTTGTAGCAGGTGCAACTCATGTTCAAGGGACGATAAATGGTGTGGGTGAACGTTGCGGTAATGCAAATTTAGGGACAATTATCCCCAATTTAATTTTAAAAATGAATCGCCAAATGCAATCAGAAATCGATTTGGAAAAGCTGACTCCTTTAACGCATTTCGTTTATGAATTAATGAATCTACACCCCGATGATCAGGCACCTTATGTAGGAAAATCGGCATTTGCTCATAAAGGTGGAATCCACGTAAGTGCTGTAATGAAAGACAGCACAATGTATGAACATATTGATCCCAAAAAAGTAGGCAGTCATCAACGTGTTCTTGTTTCGGATCTTTCGGGCCAAAGTAATATTCGATTTAAAGCTGATGAGTTAAATGTTGAACTAAATGGCGATAAACAATTAACCAAGGACCTAGTGCATCAGATTAAATCATTGGAACATGAGGGCTATCAATTTGAAGGCGCTGAAGCATCTTTTGAACTCATATTGCAAAAACGGAAAGGGTCGTTTGTTCCCTTTTTTGAAGTATTGGAATCCCGGGTCAATGTGAATTATGATAAGCATGGGCATAGCAATGCAGATGCCATGCTGAAAGTAAAAGTTGATGGTGAAATTGAACATACTGCGGCTGATGGTAATGGCCCAGTCAATGCACTGAATAATGCAATCAAGAAAGCATTGGTTCGATTTTTTCCTGAGCTAGAACAAATAAAACTCACAGATTATAAAGTTCGTGTTTTGAACGAGCAAGATGGCACCAGTGCAAAAGTTCGTGTATTAATAGAAAGTTCAGATGGGAATGAAAGTTGGTCAACCATTGGTGTGTCTGAAAATATCATTGAAGCCAGTTGGGAAGCATTGAGAGATAGTTTTAATTATCGTTTATTTAAAATACAAAATTCAATAAAAAAGCCATCATTGATTAAAACTTAAGTTTCTTCTATTCAATAAAGTGCTATTTCTTTTATAAGTCTTAATTTTCGCACCAAATATTTATTAAGTGTTTAGGTTTTCATGTGTTCAAGTATCATGAACACTTCCGCACTTTAATACGTTGACAATATTAGAATGAGTACACAAGCCAAGCGTGTCGCATTCCATACATTAGGATGCAAATTAAATTTCTCAGAGACAGCTACCATCTCTCGTGATTTTCTGCGTCATGGATTCGAAAAAGTAAACTATCAAGATAAAGCGGATATTTATGTTTTAAATACATGTTCCGTAACAGAAAATGCTGATAAAGAAGCACGAAAACTTATTCGCCAAGCAAAGCAGCGTAATCCAAACTCATCCGTAGCCGTGATCGGCTGTTATGCCCAATTAAAACCTAATGATATTGCTGCCATTGACGGAGTAGATATAGTATTGGGTGCTGAAGAGAAATTTAATTTATTGAATCATTTGGATTCCATTAATCTGAATGGTAGCACAAAAGTAATTCAATCCGAGATTGATCACGTGCACAAATTCACTCCTTCATATTCTTCTTCTGAACGAACACGATCATTTTTAAAAATTCAGGATGGCTGCGATTACACCTGTTCTTTTTGTACAATTCCACTAGCTCGTGGCCAGAGTAGAAGTGATACAATTTCCAACACATTGAAAGTAGCAAAAGAAGTAGCTGAAACGGATACTAGAGAAATCGTTCTCACCGGCATAAATATTGGCGATTATGGAAAAGGGTCTAGCGAAACATTTTTTGATCTCATTCAGCAATTAGATTTACTTGATGGAATTGACAGAATCCGAATTTCATCTATTGAACCTAATTTACTTACCAATGAAATAATTGAATTTTGCGCTTCATCGAAAAAATTTATGCCACATTTTCATGTGCCCCTTCAATCCGGATCAGATAAGATTTTAGGCGCAATGCGCCGGAGATATAAACGAGACTTATATGTAAATCGAGTTACCCGAATAAAACAAACTATTGCAGATGCCTGTATTGGCGTAGATGTGATTGTGGGATTTCCCGGCGAAACAGAAAAAGATTTTCTCGACACATATAATTTTCTGAATGAATTGGATATTTCCTATCTTCATGTATTTACATATTCGGAACGGCCCAATACTGATGCTATTGAAATGAGTGAAATTGTTTCAAAAGAAATTCGAAGAGAACGAAGCAAGATGCTTCATATTTTATCCGATAAAAAACGACGTTTTTTCCATGATCAATTCATCAGCAAATATCGTCCGGTTCTTTTTGAAAATATGAAAAATGGAAAACTATCAGGACACACGGATAATTATATCCAGGTCCAAATGGAAGGTGGTTCCGAACTTATTAATTCAATCCATTCTATAAAACTGGTCGATAATCATGGTACAGTTGTTGATGGAAAATTGTTCTAAATATTCTTTGTATCTTTTCGTTTAACTAAACCATGATCCGCCTTGAAAACCTGTCCAAATCCTTTCCAGATGGAGACCTATTTAATAATGTAAATATTTCCATTAAACATGGGATGCGTATTGGGCTTGTGGGCCCTAACGGATCTGGAAAAACCACATTGCTCCGAATAATGCTGGGTAAAGAGTCACCTGATTCTGGAAATGTACAAGTTGATAAATCCACTACCATCGGTTACCTTGCACAGGATATTGTCGCCGGAACAGGACGATCTATTTTAGAAGAAGTTTTGGTAGCCTATCCGGAAGTACGTGAATTAGAAGGACAAATTCTTGTATTATCGGAAGCCATTTCTAAAGATCATGGAAATATGAATTTGGTTAATAAATTGGGCGATGTTCAACATCGTTTTGAAGCTTTAGGTGGCTGGAATCTTGAAGATAAGGCAAAAAAAATATTAAGCGGACTTGGGTTTGACGATGAAAAATTCACTGAGCCTATGGATGTTTTCAGCGGTGGATGGCGAATGCGAGTGGCTTTGGCCTCTATTCTTTTGCAGGAACCTGATGTTCTTTTTCTAGATGAGCCTACAAACCATTTAGATCTGGAAGCAACCATATGGTTAGAATCTTTTTTATCTAAGTGGAAGGGTGGGATGGTAATGATAAGTCATGATCGGGCTTTTTTAGATCGATCCATTAATAATATCCTCGAAATTGATCTTAAAAAAATAACGTTGTATCATGGAAATTATACAAAATATACTGAAGAAAAATCATTACGCATGGAACAACACAAAAATGCCTATCGGAATCAACAGAAGCAAATCAAAGATACAGAACGATTTATTGAAAGGTTTCGGTCAAAAAATACAAAAGCGACACAGGTTCAAAGTCGGGTAAAAATGTTGGATAAATTAGAGAAGATCGAAGCGCCTACTGAACAAAACCATGCCATGAATTTGAGATTACCGCAGCCAAATCGATCACCCTTGAATGTTGCATCCTGCCGGAATGTGACCAAACATTATGAAAATATCGAAGTGTTTAATAATTTGGATATGGTAGTGGAACGGGGACAGAAAATTGGTTTGGTCGGGCATAATGGTGCTGGGAAGTCAACATTGTTGAAAATGTTGGCCGGTGTAGAAGCGGTTACATCTGGGGCTGTACGAATCGGTTCAAGTGTAGATAGTGCTTATTATGCTCAACACCAATTGGAAATATTAAATCCAAATGAAACAGTCTTTGAATCTATTCAAAAAGTAAGCCAAGGGTGGAGCGAGACTGAAATGAGAACCTACCTAGGTAGTTTCATGTTTTCCGGTGATGAGATAGAAAAGTATGTAAAAGTGCTCTCAGGTGGTGAAAAAGCACGGGTGGCTTTGGCAAGGATGCTGGTAGCACCATCCCATATACTTTTATTGGATGAACCCACAAACCACCTGGATATGATTACTCGGAATGTGGTGGAACGAGCGCTTATCCAATTTTCTGGATCAATTGTTTGTATTTCTCATGATAGACATTTTTTAAATAAAGTGACCAATCTAACCTGTGAAGTAGGTGGTGGAGGTATCAGATTATTTGAAGGGAATTATGAATATTATGAATGGAAAAAAAAGGAAGAAACTCAAAGAAATACTAAAACATCAAAAGTTAAGATTGAATCAATAAAAAAATCAGGTTACAAAGAACAAAAAAAAATACGAAATCGCTTAACGTGGATTGAGAAACGATTTACAATCATTGAAAATGAAATTGAAAAGGAAAGAGCATTAACAAATAATCCAGACTATAAGGATAAATATGAAATACTTGAGAGCGCTCTTAACAATATGAATACATTGGAAAAAGAATATTTAGAATTAATGGAAGAACAGGAAAAATTATTGAAATAAGACATTTTGTGAACTCTTTAGATCAGTATTTATTATTTGTAAAATAAATATTATTTTATATACCAACTAATAATTACAAATATATAAATATATTTTCATATAGTGATTTATGAAATGTGCATTTTGGATTGTAATATATAATTCTATCTCCAAATTAATTTACAGAGCCATAGATACCTTAGCGTTCATGGCAACACAATGGAATATAATTTCTGATTACCATTTTAAAATAGATGAATAACCAATAATACAATAATTACTTTTACAGACGATAAATATATTACATGAGCTATTATAAAAGGATGATCTTAGATTAGATATTATTGAATTACAATTCTCAAAGAGTGTTATAACCAAACATTCAACAATTATTTACATAATAGGATTATGTATGTAATAAAAAATTATAGCATTTAAATAGAATGCCTAATATCAATTAATTATACACTAAAAACGTAAATATTCTAAATTATATATTCATATATATACAATATTGTAACTAGAATAAA
>CAWVTW010000019.1:0-17908 GCA_963933175.1 uncultured bacterium | reverse complement strand
TCGGCCAAATCCCGGATACACGAAATATGCTTTTGGATTGGGGGAATGATGGGCAATTTGGGACCAACGATCCGGGCGAGGGGAATGGAATTTTGGATGAAGGTGAACGCTTGGATGCAGACCAACTTCGATTTTTCAGTCAACATCAGATAGGTATCCATGCTGCATTTAATCATTCGTTTAGAGAGTTGCCCATAGGTATTGGCGTAAAAGTTTTATCTTATTCACTAGATAATCATTTTGCTTTGGGTGTTGGGGTAGACCTTGGAATCCTAAAAAAGATCAATGAAACAAATATTGGCATTGTTGCTCGGAATCTTCCAGCTTCCGGACTTATTTGGGATAATGGAACTGTGGAGGGGACAACACCAACCGTTTCTGTTGGAATCCACCAACCGTTGAAATTGGCAAAGGTTCCTGTGACTCTTCATTCTATGTTCAACTTGGATATTTCTACATCCAATCGTCATTTGGATTCACAATTGGGATTTGGTTCCTTTTCTGTGGATGGATCATTCGGAATAGAAGGGATCTATAAAGATAAACTATTTATCCGATTAGGACGAAACTCTGTTAATAATTCAACAGGTGGATTGGGTGTGAAATGGGAAGGATTCGGGATCGATTATACTTTTCTATCATCGAGTTCTGCAGATGGGTTAGGGAACCATCATCTCATATCTTTGAATTTTTCCTTGGAATGGGTTAAATCAAAACTTCTTGATTAATAGTTTGGCTTTTTTTTGTTCCTGATATATTCGGTTTAGACCCTAGTTTTTATAGCACAATATTTATCCTATCTTGGTCATCATCCTTCTTTGATAATATTCTCTAAAGTTCGTAGTTTAATAGGCTATACCCTTAAAGGAAATTATGATTAAAAGTATGACAGGATTTGGTCGCGGTTCAGCCGGCAAAGACCTAAATAAGATCGATGTAGAAATACGGACGGTTAATTCCAGGTTTCTGGAGACGAAAATTCGTGGGTTTAATTTGGATCCCATCCTAGAACTTAAGGTTCGGAATACACTTGAAACATCTCTTCAGCGAGGTAATGTTCAGGTTCGTTTTGAATTAAACTCAGGTCAGGACTCACAAAAACTGAGTTTCAATCGGAAACGATTTGAATTTCTACAAGATGTGTTAAAAAATATACATGTGGAATATGGCCAGAGAATGAATTTGAGTGATATAATTTCAACCAATGATCTTCTTTCCACAGATGCACCGGAAGACTTAAAACCCGGTCTCATCTTAAAAGCAGTGGAACTTGCTTTAAACCAGGTAAATGAAATGCGTGAAAAAGAAGGGCATCAGATCCAAACAGATATATTGAATCGAATGGAATTACTTCAAACCAGAATTGATGAAGTAGGAGAAATTTCTGGAAAGTTTAGTCTTGAGAAACAGATTCAAATGCGAGAAAAGATTTCGGAATTATTAGATGGAGAAGCATTAGATGAAACTCGTCTTATCCAGGAAGTCGCTTTTTTATCTGAACGGGCGGATGTTACAGAAGAGATTGTTCGCTGCAAAAGTCATTTTACACAATTGTCATCGTATATAAACCAGGAAGAACCTGTGGGGAAACGAATCAATTTCCTTATTCAAGAGATCGGCCGGGAAGTGAATACGATTGGTTCTAAAAGTCCCCAACCTACTGTGACAAATCATGTTATAGAAATAAAAGGCGAATTAGAAAAAATCCGGGAACAAGTTCAGAATATCCTCTAATGATAAATTTGATTACCATATCAGCACCATCCGGTTCTGGAAAAACTACTCTTTGTAAAGCCTTGCAAAAGGTCATGCCGGAAATTGAATGGTCAACATCATTTACCACACGGAAGCAAAGAAGTATTGAATGTGATGGTGATGATTATCATTTTATTTCCCATGATGAGTTTGAGGATCTGATCCTGAACAAAGATTTAGCTGAATGGGAGAATGTTCACGGTTATTATTATGGTACTCCAGAATCAACTTTGAAAAATGCCATTATTCAGAATAAAATAGTTTTATTGGAACTGGATGTAAAAGGTGCTATTCGAATTAAAGAATTGTATCCTGACAATTCCTCTTCAATTTTTATTATTCCTCCAAGCATTACACATTTGAGGGAACGATTAAAAAAACGCGGCACCGATTCGGAAAAACGAATTAAGGTCCGCCTCCAAAGATTCCAGCAAGAAATGGAATATAAAGATAGGTTTGACCATGTGATGATCAACGAAGATCTCAATGTGGCAACCCAAGAACTAATAACCATAGTCAATGACTTAAAAGAAGGAGTCCTAAATGGGTCTTAAAACCGTCCCCTTTCGTGAAATAGAAGAACGTGCAGAAAATATGTACGAAGCTGTCGCAGCAATGTTCGGGCAGGCTCGAGATGAACTGCAGGAGCGTATCTTGAGCAGAACCATACTTGAACATCAAAATGATGATCCGGATGTTTTTGATGAAGTGGAAGAGCCAACACCTGAAACTTATGAAGAGAAAGAGAAGGTCACTACAGTAGCGATTGGTAAATTTCTTGAAGGTGAAGTAACTTGGAGAAAAACCAAACCTGGTTAAACAATAACAATGAAAGGGGCGCTTCATCAATATCTCAAACAACAAAAAGCATTGTATGGGAATGAATTGTACCTTTCCAACGAACCTGCCCCTTTGTCAGAACCTAAGTTTGAGAAAAAAGGTCCCTTAGCAAACGGCAAATTGGATGCATATAATCAGTCCATATGTACCTGTCTGGAATGTCCCTTGGGCAAGACCAGAACCAATTTTGTTTTTGGGGTTGGTGATCCTAATGCCGATTTACTCCTTGTAGGGGATGCGCCTGGTGATCAGGAAGACTTAAAAGGGGAGCCTTTTGTAGGTAGCGCTGGTAAAATGCTGGATAAAATCCTGTATGCCATAGATCGCAAACGTAGTGATGGAGTTTATATGGCAAATGTGATCAAATGCCGACCTCCCAATAATCGAGATGCCTTGCCATCCGAAATAAAGAAATGTGAACCTTATTTAATTGAACAAATAAGTCAAATTCAACCAAAATTGATAGTAGCATTAGGCCGTGTTGCCGGTAAAACATTATTGAAGATGGATGTTCCTTTAAAAGAAATGCGGGATAAAACCCATGATTACAATGGGATACCGCTTCGTGTTACATACCATCCGGCTGCCATCTTAAGGAATCCGAATTTCAAGAAACCCGCGTGGACTGATTTTCAGTGGATTAGGGATTATTTACAAAACGTATAAAACAATGACACCAGACGACAACCAGATACTCAATGTTCAACCCCACTCCGATGATGCGGAAATGGCAGTTCTTGGGTCTATGCTGGCTTCAAAAGAAGCCGTTAGTCAAACAATTCAATGGATAGGTCCAGAGCATTTTTATAAAGATGGAAATGGGAAAATCTATTCGGTTATGCTCAACTTATTTGATAAAGGTGAGCCAATTGATACCGTGTCCGTCATTGATCTTCTCAAGAAAAATAAAGATCTAGAATCTGTTGGTGGTGCATATTATGTGACCGGCTTAGTTGAATCAGTTCCCACGGCAGCCCATGCTGAGCGATATTCCAAGATTGTACTAGAAAAAGCTTTACTCCGGAATTTGATCAATTTGTCCCATGATATTGCAAAAGAAGCTTATGATGACAGCCAGGAGGTAGGTGATATACTAGATACAGTGGAACAGTCCATTTTCAGAATTACCCAGAATCGTTTGAAAGGTGGATTTAAGCATATTGATCCGATACTTGTTGAAGCATTCGAAAAATTAGAGCATATAAATGCTCAATCAGGCAATGTGATCGGCGTACCATCCGGAATACTTGATTTAGATGATATAACATCTGGATGGCAAAATGGTGATCTCATCATTATTGCAGGTCGACCAGGGATGGGAAAAACAGCTTTGGCTTTATCCATGCTGAGGAATGCTGCATTAGAAGGTGGTGTTGGTGTGGGAATGTTCAGCCTTGAAATGGCAAATCATCAATTGGCTATGCGTCTCCTTTGTGCAGAAGCTCGAGTGGACAGTCATTTTGTCCGGACAGGAAACCTTCCCAAAACCCATTGGAAAAATTTAAGTATTGCTGTTGGATCATTGGCTGTAGCCCCCATTTATTTGGACGACACACCTGCTCTCACTGTATTAGAACTGCGAGCGAAAGCGCGTCGATTGAAAGCTGAACACGATATTGGAATGATCGTCGTGGATTATCTTCAGTTAATGCATGGACCGAAAGGTGTAGAAAGTCGCCAACAGGAAATTTCAGTAATCTCACGGTCATTGAAAGCTTTGGCGAAAGAATTAGATATTCCAGTCGTCGCCTTGTCTCAGTTATCTCGTGCTGTTGAACAACGAGCAGATAAGCAACCTCAATTATCAGATCTTCGTGAGAGTGGTGCTATCGAGCAAGATGCGGATGTCGTCATTTTCCTATACCGTCAGTGGTTGTATACTCAGGATGATGAGGATGAAGGTAAAGCAAAAATCATTGTTGCGAAACAGAGAAATGGTCCCACGGGTGCTGTGGATGCGTCTTTTATTAGCAAATATGCACGTTATGAAAACTTATCTCCTTCTGAACCGTTTTAATGGATAACCCTCTTTCAAGATTAGCCCCGCAATTATTCGGAGAATATCCAAAACCATTCATGAATCTGGTTGATGCAGTTTCAGTAGGGCCAGGCGAAGAAAAGGATGAAATAAAATCCCTTCTTTGGAAGGCTTACGAATACGGAGATTATCATCATGAAGGACAAAAGCGTAGGTCAGGCGAAAATTATTTTACCCATTGCGTTGCTGTGGCCCAAAAACTGGCAGCATGGAAAATGGATACTACCACGATTATAGCTGGATTGCTCCATGATACGGTTGAAGATACAGATGTTTCCGTTGACGGACTTCGACAAGAATTTGGGGATGATTTAGCAAATCTTGTGGAGGGCGTTACAAAGATAGGAGGAATCCACTTTTCAACGCGGAAAGAGAAACAGGCGGGGAATTTTATGAAAATGCTCCTGTCGGTTGCCAAAGATCTTAGAGTCATCATTATCAAATTTGCTGATCGACTACATAATATGGAAACTATCAAGCACATGTCCAAGATTAAACAACATCGAATAGCTGTGGAAACCCGTGATGTCTATGTTCCCTTAGCACATCGCCTAGGTATGTCTTCGGTAAAATCTCAATTGGAAGATATGGTGTTTCGTGTTTTGGATCCTTCCGGGTTTAAGAAATTACACTCTCAAATAAAATCATCCAAAAGACAACGGGATAAATTTATAAAGGAGATTATTGGCCCTGTAGCAGATGAATTAAAAATATACGAAATTATTCCCAAGGTCTATGGCAGATCTAAATCCTATTCTTCCATCCATGGAAAAATGATGTCCCGGGATAAATCCTTTGAAGAAATCTATGATCTTTATGCTATCCGAATCATCGTGGAAAAAATTGAACAATGTTATTTAGCCTTGGGAATCGTCCACAGTCTTTACAAACCGATTCAGGAACGGTTCAAAGATTTTATTGCCAATCCTAAAACCAATGGGTACCAGTCTGTGCATACGACCGTTGTTGGACGGAAGGGTCGATTAGTAGAAATCCAGATCCGCACAGGAGACATGGAAGACACTGCAGAGATTGGTGTGGCTGCACACTGGGTGTATAAAGATGGAAAATCATCGGGAATTGATAAAAATATAAAATGGCTCCGTGAATTATTGGAAATTCTTCAAAATGAATCTGCTGATCCAAAAGAATTTATGGAACTTCTGAAGATCGATTTATACAATGAAGAAATTTTTGTGTTTACTCCTGCTGGTGACCTTATTCAGTTACCTGTAGGTGCAACGCCTGTGGATTTTGCGTTTCAGGTTCATACTCAGGTTGGGATGCATTGCATGGGTGCAAAGATCAATCATTCTGTTGTGCCCTTAAATACTAAATTAAACAATGGGGATATGATTGAGATCATCACCAGTAAAAGTCAGATGCCTAGCTATGGTTGGCAAAAGTTTATTGTAACTACCAAAGCGCGAAATCAGGTCAATCGATACCTGAAAATAGTTCAAGATGAAGAAAGTATTAAAATCGGTGAAGAATTGCTTGAGAAGACTCTTCGTCGAATGAAAATATTGAAAGATATAAAAGAATTCAGGGAAAGTTTCAGCAAATTTGGTTATTCCGACTCTGGGGCATTATTAAAAGCTATTGGTTCAGGAATGATTACCGTTCGAGACATGTTCCGAAAACTACGGCCGCAGGTAGATGAGATTGAAGAAAAGACTGAAGAAGAAGAATCTTCAAGGTTTTTTAATTTTGCAAGGTCCCAAACTAAAGGAATTATCCTGGATGGCATTGATAATCTCATGGTGAATTTTGGAAAATGCTGTAACCCGATTCCCGGAGATGAATTGATCGGATTTGTCACTCGTGGACGCGGAATAACGGTTCATCAAAATGCATGTAAAAGTCTCCCCCTGCTGAGCCATGAATCAGATCGGTTAGTCCCTGTGGAATGGAATGTGAAATCATCAGATCATTTTAATGTTCGCTTAAGGATTGTAGTCCAGGATTATAAGGGGGCATTAAAGGATATGTCTGAGTGTATTTCGAAGCAAAATGTAAATATTGCCAGTGTGGACATTAAAGTAAAGGAATCTATAGGGGTTGCTCATTTTATTGTCCAAGTTAATAATAATCGTCAATTAAATCGTCTCATGAGAAAAATGACTAAATTAAAATATGTTGATTATGTAGAAAGGGCAGGTCGATAATGGAAACAAAAACTTATACTAAAATAGATATTGCCACCCAATTGGCTGAGCGAAATGGAGTCAGTGTCAGGGCATCCAAGGATCTTGTGGATGATTTTTTTAATATTATGAGGGGTTTTCTCACAGAAGATCATCCCTATATTAGGATAGAGATAAGGAATTTTGGTGTGTTTGAATCCAAGCCTACGAAAGCAAAACCCCGTGCACGGAATCCTAGAACCAATGAAGAGATTTATGTTCCCGCCCATAAGAAAACACAATTCAAGCCTGGGAAGATACTGAAAGCGCACCTACGTAAGCCTCTCTAGTCAATGGGGCGAGTTCTTGGGATCGACTATGGGGATAGTCGAATCGGATTAGCCATGTCTGATCCGCTGAAAATAATCGCTTCTCCATTTAAAACTATTCGAAATGAAGGGAATGAAAAATGCCTTCAAGTATTTCAATCTCTAATAAAAGAAAAAGATGTGGAAGCCATAGTAGTAGGGCTTCCTTTGGGATTGAAAGGGCAGGAAACAGCTCAGACTAAAAAAGTCAGGGAATTCGCTGACTTTTTATGCATTCTCAAATTACCCATTCGTTTAGAAGATGAACGGCTTTCCTCTGTCAGTGCAGAAAAATCCATGATCCAACAGAATATCAAAACAGGCCATAATAAAGGATTGATTGATCAACGGGCTGCAGCGATCGTTCTCCAGCAGTTTTTGGATAAGCAAAACCGATGACCATCTTCTTTGATCGACCTGCTTGGCAATTGGCTATTTTTGGTGGGATTATTACAGGTATTGCCTATCAGCCTTGGCATTTGGGGTTATTAGCATGGATTGGACTTATACCCCTTCTCCATATTTGGCTGAATCATGATGCGAATGAAAATGCGAGATATGGGTATGTATTTGGCATAACCCATAACCTTATAGCGTTTTACTGGATCGGTGTTAATTCAGGCGCCAGTTTTTGGGTAGTACTACTTTCCCTCATTGCAGCTGTTCTGCATTTAGGAATTTATTGGGCGGTTGCCGGTTGGGTTTTCGGTAAAGTTAGAGCTTACGGTAACGGATTAGTATTATTTCCGTTTCTCATTGTTTCTATGGAGTGGGTACGGAGTTTTGGTGTTTTGGGATTCCCATGGGGGAATATGGCTTTAACTCAATTAGACTTCCTGCCAATGATCCAGATAATGGAAGTGACAGGATCCTATGGAGTAACACTCTGGGTTGTATTACTTAATGTTATACTATATATACTAATTCAGAATTTTGAACCCAATAAAAAACTGGGATATTTTTTATGGATTTTATTGTTAGGGCTCTGGCTTTCCGGCAATTCAAGAATGAAAGGATTCAATGATTCACTTACAAATATGGATGTAGCGATCGTTCAACCTAATATTGATCCAAATGCTAAATGGGATTATAAAAATAGAGAAAAAACCATCACATATATGGATTCCCTTCACTCTCTTGCTATAAACCTTAATCCTGATTTAATTTTGTTTCCTGAAACTGCTTTCCCTGCATATTTAAGATTGGACCGACACGTTCGGGATCAAATTCAATCAAAAGTTGATTCATCAGGAATTCCTGTGTTAACTGGGACCGTGGATAGAACTAAGTCATCTGATGGGCAGAAACGGTATTTTAATAGTAGCATGTTTTTGACGCCAAACCATAAATATATTCTTTATAATAAACTTCATCTCGTTCCATTCGCAGAATATATTCCTTTCTCAAGTCAATTCCCTTCCCTCAATATGTTGAATTTTGGGCAGGGGAACTTTACCCATGGATCCGAGTACACCATTTTTGAATGGAAGGACATAAAATTTTCCAATTTGATCTGTTATGAATCCAGTATCCCAGAGGTTGCTCGTGAATTTATTCAGAAGGGTGCTGATATGATCACCATTCAAACAAATGACGGTTGGTTAGGGAAATCAGCAGGTCCCTATCAGCATTATGATGTGGCGCGGATCCGCGCTATAGAAAACCGCGTTCCTGTTGTACGGTCAGCCAATACGGGAATTTCAGGGCTAATCCTTGCGAATGGAGTATCCATCAAAGAGCAAGACTTGGGTGAAATGGCAGTTTTTAAAGTCACTGTTCCCTTGGGTTCCACTGGAAGTTTTTATAGTCGAAATGGTGATGTTTTTGCCATGATCTGTTTTGTAATTTTTCTCCTTCTCGGACCTATCCCATGTATAAGAAAACAATCTTAGTACTTTCACTCTTTATCGGTTTACTCTTCGGTGAATCGGCAAGCCTCCATCCCATGGTGAAGTCCGCCATCCTACCGGGATGGGGAGAGGCGGCTGCACAACATTCTAAAAGAGCCCGAATATTTCGCCTTACTGAAGTCTCCCTGGTTACAGCATGCATTAGTGCGTACACATTTTCCGGACATCAGGCAAAACAGTATAAGTCTTTTGCAGTTGAGCATGCCGGTGTTGATTCTCGTAGAAAAGAGCATGATTATTGGGTGGATCTTGGGAATTATTCCGACATGGCAAGTTATAATGATGAACATCTTCGGTTTCGCGATATGGAAAGTCTTTATGCCGAAAATGAAGGCTGGGATTGGAATTGGGATTCCAAAGAAAACAAAAATTCATTTGAAATCATGCGAATACGGAGCGATGTATTGGCTATGACGGGAAAATTTATCATTGGAGGCATTGTGGTGAATCATATTTTGTCAGCGATTGACGCACTCTACTTGACAAAATTAGAAAAGATCGAATCCATCTCTCTGATGCCAACTATTTCACCTAACGGAACGGGGTCCCTTTCTCTTAAGGTCGAATTCCACTTGTAAAAATGAATCCCATCACCCGACTTTGCCTATATATAGCATTTTCGGTTTCCGTTCTTTTATCCATGGAAATCGGAATTCTAACTCTTCATGTTTTGATAGCAATTTCCCTTCTTATTTTCGAAAGAGATCAATGGTCTGAATGGAAAAATCGCACCCGGCCATTCTGGAAATATTTCCCCTTAACCGGGCTCATTTTTTTTATCATTTCATTTCTGGTCTCAGATCGTTCCATTTCCACCATTATTATGGACGTAACTCTTGCAACGCTTAGGTTGATTGTTATGGTAAGTGTTATGACAATTTATACTCTTAAATCCAGTTCGCAGGATGTTATCACTGCATTCCGGAGTATATGGTTCAAGATGAATCTGAATTATCGATGGGCGGAAGATTTATTACTCTTTTTTGACATGACAGTCCGTTTTTTTCCCACATTTAAAGAAGAGTGGCGACAGTTGGAAAGATCCCAAAAAGCATTATCAATTTCAATATCCGAATCCTTTCTAAAAAAAGTGATTCAAGTTGCTCAATTTGTTCCGGATTTTATCATTCTAAATCTTAATAAATCAGAATCAATCACCCGAGTTATGGAAATGCGTGGTTATGGAAAATCTATTCCTAGAAGTGTATATCCTTTTATCAAATTTACTTTTTTAGATCTGACTTTGGTTTTACTCATCCCAATTATATTGATAGGAGTTCATTCGATTGGGTAGATATAAATTAACGATCCAATACGATGGGTCTGCATTTTTTGGATGGCAACTTCAGAAGAAAGAAAGAACAGTCCAGGGGGTGTTAGAATTGGCGGTTCAAAAGATATCCGGGTCTAAAGACAGAATCTCGGTTAATGGCGCGGGTCGCACAGATACTGGGGTGCATGCATTGGGTCAGGTAGCTCATATGGATGTTGAAACAAGATTGAATGAAGATGACCTGAAAAATGCGTTGAATGGCAATTTGCCCCCTGAATGCCGAGTTATGGACATAGAGAAGGTAAATAAAGATTTTCAGGCAAGGTTCGATGCAATCAAACGCCATTACCAATATCAATGTTTTACCGGTGATTCGATCTTGTATAAAAACCAATCGTGGCATTTGCAAAAATTGGATCTCCGGAGACTCAATCTATTGGCATTTCATCTGGTTGGTGACCATGATTTCCTTTCTCTAAGCAAATTTCGAGAAGATATGGATCATACCCGCTGCATCATTTATAAATCAGAATGGAAGTCAGATGGAAAAATGGTAATTTTTCATATCACTGGAAACCGATTCTTACACCACATGGTTAGATATCTCGTTGGAACCATGATTGCAGTTGTAGAAAAACGATTTTCTGAAGAAGACTTTTTATCCTTAATAATGAATCCACAAAAAGATGCACGAATTTTTAAAGCACCTGCAGAAGGGTTGATTCTGGTCCAAGTTGATTATGAATAAACAATTTACCCTGTTTGTATTATTTTTCTTCTTGAACTTTCTCACTGGGGATGGGATTTCAGGATCTAGAGAGACGGCTATTACTCGTGCCATTGAAAAAATTGGCCCAGCTGTAGCCAGTATTAATGTGGAGCAGCATATTTCGTCCGTCTCTTTTGACCCATTCTTCGGGTTCATGTATCCCCGGGAAATTTATCCCATGAAAAGTTCAGGAAGCGGAGTGGTGATTAGCCCAGATGGATTTGTAATGACAAATCATCATGTGATTGAAAATGCGGATAAAATTTCTGTTACTTTATCTGGAGGATCAGAATACGAAGCAGAGATTATTGGTTCGGATATAACATCTGACCTTGCTCTTTTAAAATTGGATGGGTCTGATTTTCCCTATGCTCAATTGGGAACTTCAGAAGATCTCCTCATTGGCGAATGGGTTATAGCTTTGGGAAATCCATTTCAGCTTTTTTCTATTAGCAATAAACCTTCTGCAAGTGTAGGCATTATTTCTGCAACCAACATGGATTTTGGACGGTTAAAAAGTGGAAAGGTATTCCAAGATATGATCCAAACGGATGCAGCCATTAATCATGGAAACTCAGGTGGTCCGTTGGTCAATGCTTTGGGGGAAGTCATTGGGATCAATACATTTATTTATACAGGGTCAGATCAGGCTCAAGGGTCCGTAGGAATTGGATTTGCCATACCCATAAATTCTGCAAAACGGGTCGCAAAAGAATTAAGAACCACTGGACATGTGGATCGAGGTTATTCCACCGGATTGGTTGTACAATCCGTGACTCAAAGTATTTCACGTTATTTGAATATTCCATTTTCAAAAGGTGTTATCATTGTTGAAGTAACCGATGGGAGTGCTGCGCAAGGTTCAGGATTGGAACCGGGGGATATTATTCTTACAGTCAATGGAGAGCCTGTCAATAAACCCAGTGATATTCGATCGGTTATTATAGATAATGATCTTCGTTCCGGTGATAAAGTCACATTGAAGATATTCCGTGATGGAAACTATAAAAAAGTAAAAATGAGATTGGGAAAATATAAAGGAAATACCAATAAATGAAACTTGCTCCCGAGGGTAGAATTATCGTACTCCCACTTTTTGTATTTACAGCTGTTTCTATATGGCAATTTGATACATTAGGTATTTCTATGACCATTCCATGGATCCTTTTTGGATTATTGGTTTTTTGTTTCAATTTTTTCAGGGATCCTGTCCGAAATATGCCGGAAGGAGAAAACATGATTTTAGCTCCGGCAGATGGTAAAATTGTAAAGATAACAGATGTGAATGATCCTGATGTGGGAGTTGCTCAGTTAGTATCTATATTCCTGAATGTATTCAATGTCCATGCCAATCGAATGCCCATTGATGGAACTTTCACTGATATTAAATACAAAAAAGGAAAATTTTTGGCAGCTTTTGATCACAAAGCATCAGACGAGAATGAACAAACAGAAATAACGATTACCTCGAAGGTGGGGGCCATTAAAGTAAAACAAATTGCGGGTCTGATTGCCCGGCGAATAATATGTTATGCGAAGAAGGGCGAGAACATGGAAATAGGAGGCAGATTGGGATTTATTCGCTTTGGAAGCAGAACTGATTTGATTCTCCCAAAACATGTAAATTTATCCGTAAAATTAGGGCAGAAAGTAACAGGGAGTAAAACAATCATAGGTACTTTTAAATGAAAATTAATCTAAAAAAGAAAAGACGACCGCCCCGGCACTTTATCCCGAATATTTTGACATTGTTCAATATGTTTCTTGGGTTTCTTGCCATCGGACTTATCTTGAATAATCATCCCATAAAAGCGGGTATTTTTATCATCATAGCCGGGCTCTTTGACGTTTTCGATGGGAAAATTGCCAGAATATTAGGTATTTCATCCCGGTTTGGAATGGAGTTTGATTCTATGGCAGATACTGTCTCATTTTGTGTGGTGCCATCCATTTTGGTATATTCGCTTTACGTGGATGGATTACCACCGCTTTTAGGTGGATTTATTAGTTTTACACCTCTGATGTTTGGTACGATTCGATTGGCTAAATTCAATCTGGACGAGGAACCGGGAAAACCAAAATCATATACAGTTGGGTTAACAACTCCTGTTGCAACCATCACTTTATTTTCATACTTATTTTTTAATCATCAAATCGACGGTGATTTTGGCGATCCGAGAACGGCCTTGATGCTGGTTGCCGGCCTTAGCTTTCTTATGATTAGTCCGATTCACTTTGCAAAATTTCCATTATTTTCATTTAAATCCGGACGGACGAATACCATTCTTTTGTTAGCGTTCATTTTTTCAATGATTATTCTAGCGATCTGGCAAGGATTTATTCTAATGCCACTGATTGCAGTTTATATTGGATGGAATATTATCAATTGGCTCATTAACCCAAGACGGAATGATGCACCATCAGAGGCGGATATATAAACCATGACTAAAAGAAATGTTTCTTTAATAGTCGTCGGTTTATTTATAGGCGCAGCTATTGGTGGTGTGTTAGGGAATATACTAGGATGGGGATTACCTGATGGTGTGGTCAAAGATTTTTTTCTTACTAGCCTTTCACTGGATTTAGGTGGCTTCTCGGGGAATGAAATGGGTGTCATTGTTTTGGATCTGAAGATTATCACTTTGAAATTCGGACTGGCCATGAATTTTAATTTCACTAGTATTATTGGGCTAACATCCGCCTATTACATCTTAAGATATTTTCGTTAAAAATTGGGAGGCTTCATGTCAAATGTTGATGTAAACTACGCCATGTTCAATCTTGGAACTGGCGAACTCGTTCTCATCTTTTTGGTGATATTATTACTTTTTGGCGCCAAACGATTGCCAGAACTGGCACGTGGTCTTGGTAAAGGAATCAATGAATTCAAGGATGCTGTTGAAACAAGCAAAAAAGAAATTATGGATGCTAAGGAAAGTGCAGAGGCACCCGTAGAGAATAAGGACGAGGGCGAAGGTTAACGTATCCGGGATGTGGTGTATTTACCACATCGCCAATTTTTCCGAAACATTTTTCTGGTTCAATCGTACTGACATCAGATAAGAATCGGTCAAAACTAACTTATTTAATTAGATGGACTTTCAGCACCCCTGGTATCTCATATTACTTCTAATCCTTCCCTTAGCGATGGGTTGGTATCGTACATCTGGACGAAACAAGGAAGGTACATTGCGAATCTCATCTTCAGCTTTTATTTCTGAAGAATTCAAGAGAATTGGTAATAGAAAGCATATGTTTCTACGGACAATGTATTTATTGGTCCTTTTTTTGGTTATCTTGGGACTTGCCCGCCCAAGGTTAATCGACAATCTGCAGGAGACATCTGTTAGTGTCATCGATATGCTTTTGGTGTTGGATATTAGTTCTAGTATGTTGGCAGACGATTTTCCACCAAATAGATTAGAAGCAGTCAAAAAAACGGCTAGTGATTTTATAGAAAGTCGGAAAGATGACAGGATCGGGATTCTTGTTTTTGCCGGTGAATCCTTTATTCAATGTCCGCTCACCGTGGATAAGAAAGTGCTAAAATCTTTAATCAAAGAAATAACGGTTGCCTCCAAAGAACATGACGGTACTGCAATTGGCATGGCTATCGCAAATGGAACAAATAGACTCCGAAACAGTGATGTGGAGAGCCGAGTCATGATCTTGTTATCTGATGGGAGTAATAATGCTGGAGAGATTGATCCAAAAACTGCTGCAGAACTGGCTGCAGAATACGACATCAAAATTTATACCATTGGTGCTGGGACGAATCAATCCTACACAAGAATTCCCGGACGTGGGCTTATTCGAAATGAAATAGATGAAGAAACATTACAGCATATAGCTGATATGACAGGGGGGAAATTCTTTCGAGCCACGGACGTGGAAGCTTTAGCATCCATTTATGCAGAGATTGATCTTTTGGAGCGTTCTGAGATCGAAGTAAAAGAATTCACACAATACAAAGAATTGTATGGCTGGTTTTTGATTCCTGCATTTCTAATGGGGTTGGGAATGGAAACTATACGACGATCCATTTTTAGGAGCAGGACCTGATGGCATTCCGTTTTAGTTGGGTATTAGCCTTTTTGGTAATTCAGGTTTTTTTCTGGATTATTTGGCAATTGAAAGATCGAAGGCGTGACTCGATATTTCCAAATGCATCTGAGAAGGTGAGAAGCGTTTCCAGATTGAACCTTGATAAAGGAAGAATAGATTGGCGAAATCGTTTGATCCTGATTGGACTAGCTCTGTTGGCTCTGGCAGCGTCAGGGCCACAGATAGGAATGCGTGTTAGGCCGATTGAAAGAAAAGGCGTGGATTTGGTCATTGCTCTGGACACATCCACTAGTATGGATGCAGAAGATGTAACCCCATCTCGCCTTGCAAAAGCTAAATTTGAATTGGGAAGACTCATTCGAAAATTGAAAGGAGATCGTGTCGCCATCATTGTATTTGCTGGATCCAGTCATTTGTATTTACCACTCACTACAGATTATGAGGCTGCTCTACTTTTTCTGAACGAAATTGATACAGATATGATTCCAACCCAGGGAACAGCCTTGAGTTCTGCCATGAATACGGCCATGAATGCATTCACGGAAGAAACCGATAAATTTAAAGTAATGCTCATGGTGACAGATGGGGAAGATCATGAAGGACAAGCGGTGGAATTGGCAACGCAAGCGGCTAAATCCGGACTGATGATCAATACAGTTGGTGTTGGGTCTGAAATGGGAAGTCTGATTCCTTTGAAAGGAAAAGACAGAAATACAAACGAATACAAACGAGATCGAGATGGGAAACTCATTACATCCACTTTGAATGAACGAATCTTAATAGATATAGCTTCTGCGGGAAATGGGTCTTTTTTCTGGTTTGATAATAATCGAGACACCCACGAAGATATAGCCTTGGCGATTGAAAACATGGAAAAGAAAACTATCTCTACCCACGAATTTTCTGAGTATGAAGATAGATATCAGTCTTTCGCATTGCTGGCTTTTGGTTTTTTGGTTTGGGGATTTGTTATGCCCACCCGACCGAGAGAAAAGTCATGATTAGGTTATTAGCATTCCTTCTATATCTGGGGGTTTTATTTGGTCAGGACAAGGGGAAAAAAGCCTACGAAGAAGGTCACTATGATGAAGCTCGTATTTATTATGAACATATTTTAAAAAACCGAAAAAAAGATAACGGGGCTCAATTTGGATTGGGTGTAACTGCCTATCAGCAAAAGGATATGGAGACAGCAGCTCGTGCATTAAATAATGCTATGAATTCCGATGATAAATCTTTGGCATCCAAAGCCATGTATAACTTAGGGAATATGTTCCGAGATCAACAAAAAATGGAAGAAAGTCTTGCCTTATATCGAAAAGCAATTGAATTGGATCCAACAGATGAAGATGCAAAAGTGAATTATGAACTTCTGAAACAGGTTTTACAACAACAGGAACAACAGCAGCAGCAAGACAAACAAAACCAGGAACAGGATCAGGAAAAACAGGATCAACAGAAGCAAGATCAAGATTCAGAAGGGCAGGACGAACAAAATAAAAACCAGGATAACCAGGAAAAAAGCGAGGATCAACAGAAACAACAGGAGGACGAACAACAATCTCAATCAGAAAAGGAAAAAGAGAAAAAAGAGCAACAACAATCCCAAGCAAAAAAAGACGAGAAGCAAGACCAAAAAACTGATAAACAGATGCAGGCTGAGGCTATACTGAACGCCTTGAAAGATCAGGAAAAGATCAACCAGAAACGACAAATCGCAAAATCCAAATCCCGAAAGTTGGAAAAGGATTGGTAATGAGAATGCTTTTAATGATTCTGGCCTTGTCTTTCACATATGGTCAAACGATACAGATCTCTGTTGACCGAAACCAGTTGACAGAAGATGACTTGGTCACGTTATCCATAGAAGTGACAGAGAGCAAAGATTTTCCACAAGTAGATATGAATCAGGTAAGCAAAGATTTTGAAATCGCCAGCGGTCCCGGTCAACAGACCAATATTCAATGGATTAATGGTAAAATGACCAGCACCAAAACTCTCACATGGACCCTTTCACCAAAACGGGGTGGAATGCTGGTTATTCCTGCTCTTTCAGGAACAGTTGATGGAAGATCTTTTCGTGGAAAGCCTATTCAGATCCAGGTAAAGAAAACTACGGATTCTTCGGACAATTCTGTCTTCATTGTAGCAGAGATTGATAAAGAAAAAGCCTATCTTGGAGAGCAAATAACGTTAACCTATAAATTGTATAAAAATGCCAATATTTCCATTGAACCGTTTGAAATGCCAGATTTTCCCGGATTTTGGGTAGAAGATTTATACACACCTAAACGAGTTCAATATCGGAATGTGACAATTCAGGGAGTGAAATACCAAGTGGCGAATCTTGGGCAAAAAGCATTGTTTCCAATCCCATCTGAAAAACATGTTATTCCACAATTAAAAGTAAAAGTCCTAATTGAATCAAAGAAAAAGAAACGTCGTCGTGACCCATTCTTCGATCCATTTTTTGATTCATTTTTTACGGAAACAAAAACGAAGGTATTGCGATCAAAAGAAAAGAAAATCTTTATCCAGTCCTTTCCTGAACCACGGCCTTTTGATTTCACGGGTGCTGTTGGCTCCTTTAAAATATTATCACATACAGACCGGGATACTGCGAAAGTTAATGAAGGATTTACTTTTTCAATTTCAATGAAAGGGACTGGAAACTTAGGTCTATTTTCCATTCCGGAGATAAAATTTCCCGCAGAACTTGAGGCATTCCCGCCCACAGATAAATTTGAGAAAGACACGTTTCGGA
>CAWVTW010000018.1:0-17979 GCA_963933175.1 uncultured bacterium | reverse complement strand
TTACAGTTTTTGGAGGGAATCAAGAAAACATAATCGCTTGGGCTGAACCCATTGGCAATATTGGTTGTGGTGATTTTCCCGTTAATGAACTTCCATTTTCGCACGCGAGTACGAACTTGGGGATGGGTGATGATTGGGCAGTCTCCGGTACAAACGGTGAAGATGTTGCTTATACCTTGAATGTGGGTGAAGCAACAACATTTGATTTTACACTTTGTAATACTCCAACAGACTTTGATACAAAGTTAGAGATATTCACAAATGATCAGGATTGTATTACACCAGTATCCACCGGGAATTATAACGATGACGATGGTGTTAACTGTCCTGAATACACTGCGCCCTATCCTCCCAGTGGATTGTGGGCTGTTACCCTCCAACCAGGGCAATACTACGTTGTTGTTGACGGTTATGGTGGTGCAACGGGAAACTATGAAATTTCTATCAGTGTAACCGGTGGTAGAAACAGTGACGGGTATACTAACAATTCAATTAAAACAGCCTGGCCATTAGAAATTGAAAAAATGCAGGATCTTGGAGTTCCTCAAAATGAGATTGATGTATACACTTCAATTGTCATGGATCCGATCCGTTATACCGTTCAGAACACCAACACCCGTGATATTCCGGAAGAATGCGGGACTTTTTCAACTTATCGTGTTTATAATGCAACTGATAATTCTGTGATTACTGAAACAACGGATTTCAGTTACACACATAGTGATCTCGCAAATGGGACAGAATACTGTTATTATGTCACAACAGTTTATGATGAAGGTGAATCAGAAGTAACCGATACGGAATGTGGTACTCCGAATACGTTTGATCCATTACCTCCAACCAATGTTTATGCTGAAGTGTGGGATGAGGAAGTAAGTCTTTATTGGACAGCTCCGGAGGTTACCGAACTTGGTGTGCCCTACTATGAGGGTTTTGACGAAGGCGGCTTACTTGATTTATGGTTGGTGGACGGTGATAATTGGGTTTATTCTGATTTTGCCGGTAACCCGACGCCTTGTATGCAATTTAATTGGAGCCCATCAGTTCAAGATTATGACCAAAGTTTGTATGCACCTACAATTCCTATTGGAGAGCTCACGGATGTAACAGTGGGTTTCGATTTTGAATTCGACAATTGGTCTCCTACGGGTGCTGAATTTCTTTCTATTGAGTACAAAACAGGTACTGATGCCACTTGGAATGTTATAGAATTATTTGAAAACTCCGGAGAAGATTTTACATTTGTCAACTTCAGCTACGATGTGACCGGTTTATCTGATAATATCCAAGTCCGCTTTCATTGTTATGGAGCTACAAGCTTTGACTTAAATTGGTATTTGATCGATAATTTTTCTATTACATCGGAAGGCAGAACCAATCGTAATGAATATGATTTTCTCGGATACAATGTTTATATTGATGATGTCATGGATAACGAAGACATATTTGACACTACCGGATATACCTTTTATGGTTTGGATAATGAAGTATCCAATACCTTTGGCGTGATAGCCGTTTATGAAGGCGCAGCAGGTGAAGATAATTATCAAAGTCAAATGATTACGGTAGATGCACAGCCTGTTTATGTTTTTGGTGATGTTGTTGGGACCATTACAGATCCGAATGGCGCAACCATAGATAGTGTAATTGTATCTTCTGGTGGTGCATCTGATACAACAGGAACAGATGGAACATTTACACTTTGGAATCTGGATGTTGGGACTAATGCAGTAACGGCACGTCGCGGCGGATTCTACACATCAAACGAGGATGTAGAAGTTCTTGCCCAAGCAGACCCAACCGTGCAAGATTTTGTCTTGAGCCCGGATATGCCATCCCCCGTTGGTTTGAATGCAACAGCACTTGATGAGCAAGTTTACCTTCAATGGCGTACCCCAGGCGGTCAAACTCTATATGATTTGGCTTATTATGATGATGAATTGGAAGCTCAAATTGGATGTGGCGGTCAATGTCAATTCGCTGTTCGTTTTACTCCACCTAACTATCCTGCTATGCTAAATGGCTTGGTTCTATCTTTCATGGGCGGTGCAAGTTCAGTAGGTGCTGCAGTAGATGTTTACTTAGATCCAGATGGATTGTTAATGGGACCTGTGGGGGATCCTATTAATTTAGTGCCGAGCGCTGATTTTACAGCCCCCGCTGAATTAATTCAATTTGAATTTGATGTTTCCGGCGTAGGAGTTGAAGTCACAAGTGGTGATATATATATAGTTGTGAATGAAAATAACTCAGGATTTATGGGAATTGCTAATGATGTTGAACCTCAGTCCCCCGAATACTATGATAGGAACTGGGTCTCAACCGGTGCTGAATGGGCCACTATTTTTGACATTGTTGCTGGTGATCCAGGCCTGACAGGTGATTTTGGTATCCTTGCTCAATTCATGGGGGCTCCCGGACGTGGACAATACACCATGACAGCTACAGGTGATGTTATTGAAGATAGACCTGTATCTGTTGGCCAGTTTGCCAATTATTCGGATATTGCTATAACCGAATCTGAAACAGAAAATCCAGATTTTATGACACAGTTGGATGAACCCTATGTTCCATTAAATCCGTCCCCATCAAATGTTGATAGAGATGACCTGATTGAGTACAGAGTCTATGAAGTTGATACCGACGGGTTAGAAACATTTGTTGTTGCAACGGAGGATACATTTGCAACTGTAACCGCAAGTCCGAATTATTTGGAATATTGCTACAATATTTCAGCATATTGGGCGACGGATAACTATGGTGATTTAGAATCCAGACATTCCAATGTTGCTTGTACAGTTCCATACACTTTAGGTGATGCAGACTTTGATAGTGAAGTGACTATCAATGATGTACTAGAGGTTGTGGATTTTATACTTGAAGAAGATGTTCCAACGGAAGACCAATTCAGAAATTGTGATGTAAATAGCGATGAAGAAATCAATATTGCAGATGTTGTTATGATGGTTGATATCATTTTTGGTGGAACAAGTAGAATTGTTGGATTTGATGCAGGTGAAATTGCCTACATCGATCTCAAGACTGATTTTGAAAAATCTTTATTGACCTTTGAAATTGAATACAACGGTCCAGTTCGCGGGATTGAATTCGAACTTAAATTTGATCCTACTATGGTAAATGTTATGCCACCTTCCTTGTTGAATTTCCAGGAAAATGTTATGATCTCTTATACTGAAAAAGAGCCTGGAATATTGAAAGTGCTTGCTGCTGATCTACAGGGTGGACATATTGAAGCAACAAATAATTCATATATGTCAATTCCGGTTAAATTCATGGGAAATGAGCGCGAGAATTCTTTTGTAACTCTTGATGGTATTAAATTAGCTGGTGCAGATGGAAGCCTTGTTAACACAGTTGCTCGGACGAATTCTTCCGAAGTGAAAGTAATCCCTGGAACATTTGCACTTCATCAAAATTTCCCGAATCCGTTTAACCCTTCCACAGAAATCAGATTTGATCTACCTGAAGCAGGAAATGTTAATCTTGCCATCTATAATCTAATGGGACAAAAGATCAGGACGCTTTCTTCTGATAATATGACACCAGGATACCATGCCATTATTTGGGATGGTACCAATGATATAGGAAGCCAAGTTGCAACAGGTATGTATTTTTACTCAATTCAATCAAGTGAATTTCAAGCTACGAAAAAAATGTTGTTCTTGAAATAAGTCTGAACAAAACGAATCCGAAAAAGCCCTCGTAGAAATACAAGGGCTTTTTCGTTTTATTGGAACTCCAGAGATCGTTCAGCATTGAAAAACAAAACATGAGATGAATAAAATGAAACAATTATTAACTTCTATTTTATGGATTGGAGTACTAAGTGCTCAAAATACAGTTTTACAGCAATTCAGTAAAGCTTTTGCGGATGTGGCAGAATCTGCAAGACCAGCGGTCGTAACAATTATCACAGACAAAGTGATATCACTAGAAGAGTATGAGAATTTTGGTTTCTTTTTCTATCAGCCCAACCATCCTAGGCAAAAAGAATTCAAGACCAATGCCCTGGGTTCGGGCGTAATCATTGACGCAGAAAATGGATACATAATAACCAACAACCATGTGGTGGATGAGATGGACGGCATCCGGGTAAAATTAATTGATAAACGGGAATTTGATGCAACCATCATAGGTACAGACCCAAAAACAGATCTTGCAATTTTGCAGATAGATGCTGATAACCTTAATGATATTGAACTAGGTAATTCCGATAAAATTAGAGTGGGTGAATGGGTTTTAGCTGTAGGCAGCCCCTTCTCAGAAAATTTAAGTCACACCGTAACAACGGGGATTGTATCTGCCCTGGGACGAAGTAATATCATGAATTCTCAAAGTTATGAAGATTTTATCCAAACAGACGCTGCCATCAATCCAGGGAACAGCGGCGGTGCTTTGTTGAATATGGAAGGAGAGTTGATTGGCATTAATACAGCCATAGCCACGGGTGGATATGAAAAATCAAATCGCGGCGTGGGATTCGCCATTCCATCCAATATGGCAAGCAGGGTCATGAGAGATCTCATTGATAAAGGGTTTGTCACGCGGTCCTGGCTGGGTGTGTTCATTCAGGAATTGGATAATGAAACCGCCCAAGCTTTAGATATCAGTACCCGTAATGGTGCGTTAATCACCGATGTGGTTGAAGGCAGTCCTGCAGAAAAAGGGGGTATTCAGGAGGGCGATGTAATTGTTGCATTCAACGATGAACCCATTGCAGATCCTGCTAATTTAAAAAATGTTGTTTCTTTAAGTTCTCCAAACAGTTCAAACCGGGTAAAGGTAATCCGGGATGGTTCTCCGAAAACTGTGAAAGTAGTCCTAGAGGAACTGCCTGATAACCCCCGGCAATATGCAACCAGTGAAAGGGTTAAGTCAAATGAGTTTGGTTTACAGCTGAAAAAAATCACTGATTCGCTCAAAGAAAAATATGATCTCAAAGAAAATGATGCTTTGGTTGTTACTCGAATTGATCCCAACGGAGAAGCATATGATAAAGGGATTCGTGAGGGAGATATTATAAAACGCGTGGGTACTGAAAAAGTAACTTCTGTTAAAAACTTCAATCGATTGGTGGAACAATCCCGTGAGAGGAATGCTATACTTGTGTTGGTAAAGAAACCAAATGGAGGTTCCAGGTTCTATACGCTTAATTTTAAATAACTAAAACAGTTTTTAATAAAAGACGCCCTTCGGGGCGTTTTTTATTTATAAAACAACCGTGACTATCTTTACTGAATTGAGATAATTTCCCCGTCACATTTTGATTAATATTTTTCCAATATCATGAGCATTAAAAAAGTAAATACCAAAGTTGATTTCATTGCGGCAGAGCATGATATCCTGAAATTCTGGGAAAAGAACGGCATTTTCGAAAAACGTCGGAAACAGAATAACGGAAAACCCAAATGGAGTTTTATCGATGGCCCTATAACTGCCAATAATCCCATGGGTGTGCACCATGCCTGGGGTCGATCTCTAAAAGATATTTATAATCGCTATAAAGCAATGTCCGGTTTTGATCTTCGATATCAAAATGGATTTGATTGCCAGGGGTTATGGGTAGAGATTGAAGTTGAGAAAGAATTAGGCTTTAAGTCCAAGCGCGAGGTTGAAGAATACGGTATTGAAAAATTTGTTACCCTTTGCAAGGAGCGCGTTGAGAAATATTCGAGAATACAAACCGAACAATCTAAGCGACTCGGATATTGGATGGATTGGGATAATTCCTATTACACCATGTCCGACGAGAATAATTATACAATCTGGTCATTTTTAAAAAAACTATGGACAGAAGGGAAGGTGTACCGCGGTAATGATGTTGTCCCTTGGAGTGGTCGATCGGGCACATCTTATTCTCAGATGGAGATTATTGAAGGGCGGAAACTTGTTGCTCATCAATCTGTATTTGTTCGATTTCCAATAAAAGGCAGCGAAAATGAATATTTGTTAGTTTGGACCACGACCCCTTGGACACTTTCATCAAATGTGGTGGTTGGTGTTAATGTGAATCTGGATTATGTTAAACTTAAAGCACAAGATGGATCTATTTATTATTTTGCGAAAGAGAATCTCGAATTCAAGCGATTAGAAAAACAATTCAAGGATAAAAAGCAATGGGTGGAAGGTGTTCCAAAACTCAAAACAATTGCACAAATATTCAAGGAACGAGGTGGATACGAAGAATGTGGTACTCTTAAAGGTGCCGAAATGGTGGGCTGGGAATATGATGGGCCTTTTGATGATTTTGAAGCGCAACTTGAGCCCGGCGGATTCCCGATTATCAATGAAAATTTGAAAGAAAAAGGAGTGACATCAAAAATCCTGCACAAAGTTATTGACCCAGGGAAGGATAATATCGGGAATGATATAGTTGTGGCAGGAGAAGGAACTGGAATTGTTCATATGGCACCAGGATGTGGTGACATTGATCATAAAGTTGGGAAAAAACTAGGACTTGTCGATATTGCCCCTTTGGACGATGAATCAAAATTCATCGAAAAATTCGGGTGGCTCACAGGAAAAGTTGCAACAGAAAAATCCACCACAGAAGCTATAATTAAAGATTTAAAAAACCGTGGATTTCTTTTTCACGTTGAAGATTATCCTCATGTCTATCCCCACTGTTGGCGCTCCGGTGATGAATTGGTGTTCCGTCTTGTTGATGAATGGTACATCAATATGGATTGGCGCGAGAAGATTAAAAAGATCGTCGATGATATCAATTGGATACCGGAATTTGGCAAGGATCGTGAACATGAATGGTTAGATAATATGGGTGACTGGATGATCTCCAAAAAACGGTTTTGGGGATTAGCTCTACCTATCTGGACATTTGACGATGGATCATTTTTTGTTGTAGGATCAAAAGAAGAATTAAAAGAATTGGCTGTTGATGGGTGGGAAGAATTTGATGGAAAATCGCCTCACCGTCCGTGGATCGATTCGGTGAAAATCAAACATCCTGAAACAGGTTTAATTGGTACTCGGATTAAGGATGTTGGAAATCCATGGTTAGATGCGGGAATCGTTCCCTTTTCTACATTAAAATATAATTCTGATCGTGAATACTGGAATGAATGGTTCCCCGGCGATTTTGTGACGGAATGTTTTCCAGGGCAATTTAGAAATTGGTTTTATTCCATGCTGGCTATGTCGGCAGAATTAGAGGGAGTAGCACCTTTCAAAACATTACTTGGTCACGCATTGGTCAAAGACGAAACAGGACGGGATATGCATAAAAGTTGGGGTAATGCGATCTGGTTCGATGATGCGGCAGAAAAAATGGGTGTGGATGTGATGCGTTGGATGTATTCTTTGCAGCATATTGAGCATAACCTTTTGTTTGGCTATGGCGCTGCGGATGAAGTCCGGAAAAAATTAATCACATTATGGAACATTTATTCTTTTTATGCCACCTATGCTTCTGTGGACGGTTTTGATCCGAGTGAACATCCGTTAAGAAAATCTTCATTAACGATTTTGGATAAATGGATTTTAGCGAAGACCCATTTGCTTATCAAGGATGCTCATAAATCGATGGATTTGTTTCGAGTTGATGAATTTATGAGATCTTTCGATACATACTTGGAAGATCTATCGAATTGGTATATTCGCAGGAACCGGCGTCGTTTTTGGAAATCTGAAGACGACAACGATAAAAATGCGGCTTATGCCACACTTTATTATGTACTCACCCACACAATTAAATTGGCTGGTCCGGTTCTTCCATTTGTATCAGAAACTATTTACCAAAATTTGGTACGAAATTCTGAAATAGAAGCAGTAGAATCCATACATCTTTGTGATTATCCAAAACCAGATGAATCCTGGATCGATCTTGATTTGATAGCCAATGTTGATTCCCTTAAAAAATTGGTGGAATTGGGGCGGTCTGCCAGGAATCAATCCAACCAGAAAATTCGTCAACCTTTATCAAAAGTATCTTTTGCAGTTGAAAACGATCAAATCGCACTATTTATTATGAATAACCAAGATGTTGTTTTGGATGAACTCAATGTGAAATCAATTGAACGAATTACAGATGCAGATCAACTTATTTTATATAAGATAAAACCAAACCTTCGAACATTGGGACAAAAATATGGAAAAGGTTTGGCAGAGATCAGGATACTTCTTGAGCAGAGTAATCCCATTGATTTGGTAGGGAATATCCAATCCACAGGTGAAATAATTCTAAAAAATGGCGAGTATTCCTTAACCCGGGATGATATCTTTATTGAAACTAAAGCCGAAGAAGGTTTTGCCGCAGCGAGTGATAGTGGTATCACAGTTGGGTTATCGTTAGAACTGACAGAAGATTTGATTCTTGAGGGTATTGTGAGGGATGTGGTTCGGTCGGTACAAAACATGAGAAAAGATGCTGGGTTTGCTGTAGAAGACCGTATTGAAATTTCTTGGGATTTAGATGGGCAAATCGCCGAAGCTGTGGGTAAGTTTAACACTTACTTTCAGAATGAAACTTTGTCAAATATTATTTCAGAAAAAATTGAAAATGCAGATTATTCAGGGTCTGTTGAATTAAATGAAAAAATGTTTATTATTGATTTAAAAAAGATATAAGAAGGATAGCCAAATGCCAATAAAATCATATTCAAAAACGAAACTCCAAAAATTTAAAAAAAGTATTCAAGGCAGACTCGATGATGTTGATCATGAAATGGAAGATATCAAGGATACACTTGATACCAATACTCGTGGCAATTCAGGGATGGCTCAGGATGCTGTTTATAGTTTGCACATGGCAGATGCAGGAACAGATTCCTACGAACGCGAAAAAGGGTTTCATTTCATGAATCGTGGAACTGATTATCATAAATCCCTTACCAAAGCATTGGAAAGAATCGTTGACGGTTCCTTCGGTATATGCGCCATCTGCAATGAACTGATTCCTGAAGAACGGATGATGGAAGTTCCCACCGCAACAAAATGCGTTCAATGTAAAGAAAAAGAAAAACTAAATCTGGCTTAATCTCTCATGAGCCTTTTAGGGCTAATCATAGCCGTCGTTTCTTTAGACTTATGGTCTAAGTGGGCGATTAAATCATCCCTTCGCCTTTACCAGTCAAAACCTATTATACAGGATTTCTTTCATTTGACCTATGTGACAAATGATGGCATGGCATTTGGCTTATCTTTTCCTGGTGGAAAATTCTTTCTCCTTTCCCTTATACTATTATTGACTGCATTCATCATTGGATTACTATGGAAAGAAAGGGATGGCCATCCTCTAGTCAAATATGGTCTAGCTTTAATTCTTTCTGGAGCAATTGGAAATCTTGTTGATCGTATAATCAATGGAAGTGTTGTGGATTTTCTTGATTTTATGATTGGTAACTTTCACTGGTATATTTTTAATGTAGCCGACTCCGCTGTGACGGTTGGTATGGCCCTCTTCATTTATCACTCTATTGTCTTGGAAAAAAAAGAATCTATTAAAAATTCTCTACCTTGATCTGTTTTCATATTCAGCAATCCGAAGTGGTTGGACTTCGGTTAGACAAGTATTTGGTTTCCCAAATGCCTGACTACTCCCGTTCAAGAATACAATCTTGGATCAGATCAAGTAATGTTCTGGTGAATGGACTTAACCGGAAAACCGGTTACACACTTGAACTCAATGATATAATAAATGTGCATCCACAAGAAATTGTTGAACTCAATTCTAATTTGATTCCAGAAAAGATGGATCTAGACATTCTTTTTGAGGATGAAGAAATCGTTATTATCAATAAGCCTGCAGGATTAGTGGTCCATCCCGGGACAGGAATTACAACTGGAACCTTGGTAAATGGTCTTGTTGATCATTTTAATTCCTTATCGGACTTAAATGGCCAAATCCGTCCCGGTCTTGTGCATCGGTTAGACGCAAACACTTCAGGGATTATGGTTATTGCAAAAACTAATATGGCACATGCGAATCTGGCGAATCAGTTTCTTAATCGACAGGTTAAGAAAAAATATACCGCATTAACTTGGGGACTTTGGACAGAAAACACCGGTGAAATAGACCAACCTATTGCTAGAAAAAAGAAAGATCCCACATCATTTACGGTTTCGGAAGATGGGAAATCATCCATCACAAAATATAAAGTAGAAAAGAAATTCAGGCATTTATCCAAAGTGTCATTTTATCCAAAAACAGGGAGAACCCATCAAATTAGGGTTCATGCCACTTATTTGGGATACCCGATTTTTGGTGATATGAAATATGGGGGAGGTTTTTCAAAGACTCGAGGATTCCTTCCTGAATTCACGAATTATTATAAAAAGAAAATGAAAAAATTTAACCGTCATGCCCTTCATGCAACACGGTTGGAATTCACACATCCAACAACTAAATTACCCGTGACATTTGAGTCAACGTTACCGTCAGATTTTTTAAATCTAATGAATTCAATTGAATCATTTTATGATGAATAATGGCACAGAAACCCTAAAAGAATTCCTGAATTATATCCAATTTGAACGCGGATATTCTGCACATACGGTTACTGCGTATCAACACGACTTGGAACAATTCTTGAATTTTATATATCAGTATGACTCAATTCTTCTAAAAGATTTTGGAAAAATTGACCGTCAAGCAATACGCCATTTTTTGGGGAAAGAGTACGAAAAAGGAAATTCTGCCAAAACAGTGGCCCGCAGACTTGCTTCCGTAAAATCACTTTTTAATTATCTTGTCCAGGCAGAAGCCATTCGTGATAATCCCGCCATTCATATCAAAACACCAAAAGTTGAAAAAAAAATTCCTACATTTGTTCAAGAAAATAAAATTGAAGATCTTATGAAAATGCCAGACGCAGGAACACTTATCGGTAAAAGAGATAGGGCAATTCTAGAATTATTTTATGCCACTGGAATAAGGTTGAATGAATTGGCAGGACTTAATATCGGGTCTGTAAACCCACAAGAAAAATTGTTAAGAGTTTTAGGTAAAGGGAATAAAGAGCGTATTGTCCCATTCGGAAAGCCGGCAAAAAACGCATTAGAATCATACTTAAAGAAACGAGGGGAAAGTTGGGTATCTCCCCAAGAAACACCCTTATTTACAGGCCGTGGCGAAAAGCGGATAGCAAGAAGAACAATCCAGCAAAGAGTTAATATTTATTTAAAAGCAGTATTGGGTGGGAGAACAGGTGCCAGCCCCCATACATTACGTCACACTTTTGGTACACATTTATTAGAAAATGATGCAGATATTCGTTCTATCCAGGAACTACTGGGGCATAGTAGTATTTCTTCAACTCAGATTTATACGAAAGTAAATCCAAAAAAAATGAAAGAGATTTACAAGGACGCACATCCACATGGATAGAATGAGGAACAGTAACTAATGAAGATTTCAGGAAATGACCTAGGGTTAGCTAAACTCGGGTTATTAGATTTAACAAATGTTCATAGGAATATTTCCGTTGAATCCATGGTGACCGATATTGTAGGTAATGGTGAGGGCGCTATTGGACTTCGGGGCGCTGCCATGGTGGACACAGGGATTTATACGGGTCGTTCACCCAATGATAAATACATTGTGGATGAGCCTAGTTCTACCGAAAAGATATGGTGGGGGCCGGTGAATCGTAAAGTTTCTGAAGAAGTATTTGATGTACTTTATAATAAAGTTGTGAACTATTATAACAGGTCAGATGATTCAAAAACATATATTTTTGATGGCTTTGCCGGTGCGGATCCAACCTATTCATTGAATGTCCGGATCATTGCCAAAAAAGCATGGCAGGCTCATTTTGTCCATAATATGTTTATTCGTCCGGAAGATGGCGAACTAGATGATTTTAACCCAGAATTCACTATTATTAATGCATCGGATGTTTCCAACAAAGATTTCAAAACATTAGGAATGAATTCTGAAACATTTATTTTATTTCATCTTGGGAGACGAATTGCCATAATTGGCGGAACAGAATATGGCGGTGAAATGAAGAAGGGTATATTTTCTGTTCTTCACTATTTATTACCACAGCAGGGTGTGTTATCCATGCATTGTTCCGCAAATGTATATGTGGATGATAGTAACCCTGCTATATTCTTTGGTCTATCCGGTACTGGAAAAACCACATTGTCTACCGATTCGGTTCGCCCGTTGATTGGAGATGATGAACACGGTTGGTCTGATGATGGGATCTTCAATTTTGAAGGTGGCTGTTATGCAAAAGTTATCAACTTGAATAAGGATGAAGAGCCGGATATTTATAATGCAATCCGAGAAGGTGCATTGCTGGAAAATGTAGTCTATAACAAAGATACCAAAGTCATTGATTTTACTGATGGGTCTAAAACAGAAAATACACGCGTTTCATATCCATTAAATCATATTGATAATTCTGTATATGGGCAGGGAAAACCCAGTATTGCAGGTCATCCAGAAAAAATTATCTTTTTAACATGTGATGCCTATGGTGTTTTGCCACCAGTGGCGAAATTATCATCTGACCAAGCCATGTATCATTTCATCAGCGGATATACGGCAAAAGTAGCAGGTACAGAGCGAGGAATTACAGAACCAACTGCTACTTTTTCTCCGTGTTTTGGCGGCCCATTCTTGACACTCCATCCCTTGCGTTACGCAGAACTTTTGAAAGAGAAAATGGAAAAATTTGATGTAGATGTTTATCTGGTAAATACTGGATGGGTAGGGGCTAGCGCAAAATCCGGTGCAAAACGATTCAATCTTCCAAAAACAAGGGAGATTATTAATTCCATTTTGGGTGGAGAGATTGAAAAATCCGAATTTGAAACAGATCCATATTTTGGATTTCAAATCCCAATATCTCTTGGCGAAATTGATTCAAATCTTTTGAATCCTGTTCGTGCATGGGATAACTTGGATGAGTACCATGCCACAGCAAAAGAATTAGTTCAAAAATTCCAGGCGAATTATAAACAATATGATTTAGGTGACACAGCGGTATTAAATGCCGGGCCTTCATTGTAAAAAAACAAAAAGGTGACATTATGGTTATAGAGTTTGTTGCTAGACATTTTCAAGCACCACATAACATTCGTGAATATGCTGAAAACAAAGTTCAAAAATTCATAAAATTCAACGACAGAGCAACACAATGCCAGATTATATTGGAGCATGAGCATAACGACCATACCGCAGAGATCAGTTTATCAGTTCCTGGGAATAGATTTTTCGCAAAAGCAGTGACAAAAAACATGACCAAGTCCATTGATGATGCTGTTGAAAAAACAATGCTACAACTTAAAAAACATATGGAGTTACTCCATAATCATAGATAAACAGGGGAAATAAAATATTTGAACTTTTAAAGAGTTTCTGTAATTTTATCTAGTCGTGATTTGCACCATATTGCCGCGACGTAAAACAAGCGCTAAAAAAGTTTTGAAGTACGAAGCCGGACACAGCGCCGGCTTTTTTTATGCAAAAAATAAAAGACATACTAAAAAATAGAATTCTTGTCCTGGACGGTGCCATGGGAACCATGGTACAGTCATACGGTCTTTCAGAGTCAGATTTCCGTGGAGATCGTTTTGAAAATCATCCATGCGACTTGAAAGGGAATAATGATTTTCTGTGTTTAACTCGCCCTGATGTGGTGGGTGAGATCCACCGCGCTTACCTGGATGCAGGCGCTGATATCATTGAAACCAATACATTCAACGCAACTAGCATTTCTCAAGCTGATTATCAAACAGAAGATTTAGTTTATGAAATCAATAAGGCAGCTGCAAAGATTGCCCGGAACGTAGTCGATGAAATCACATTAAAGACTCCAGACAAACCAAGATTTGTTTGTGGTTCATTAGGCCCGACCAATAAAACCGCATCCATGAGCCCAGATGTATCCAATCCTGGTTTTCGAAATATTTCATTCGATGAATTATCGGATGCCTATTATGACCAAGCCAAAGGTCTTGTAGATGGTGGGTGTGATATTTTAATGGTGGAAACGGTTTTTGATACCTTGAATTGCAAAGCAGCTCTTTTTGGAATTCAATCTTTATTTGAAGATATGGGAAATGAAATTCCTGTCATGGTTTCTGGAACAATCACCGATGCAAGTGGACGTCTACTTTCCGGTCAAACTGTAGAAGCATTTTGGCATTCGATCCGACACATTGATCTTTTAGCTGTGGGATTGAATTGTGCTTTAGGAGCGGAACAGATTCGCCCTTATGTGCATGCACTTTCTCAAATTGCAAATACAAATGTTTTTGTTTATCCAAACGCTGGGCTTCCTAATGAATTTGGAGGTTATGATGAAACGCCAAAACAAATGTCAGGGTTTCTCCAAGAATTTTCAGAATCAGGTTTGGTTAATATTGTTGGTGGATGCTGCGGTACGACACCAGACCATATTGCTGCCTTTTCCAAATCGATTGAAGGTATATTGCCACGAGAAATTCCAAAAATTGAACTATTGACAAAATTAAGTGGTTTAGAACCACTTATTATTCGCCCTGATTCCAATTTTATTAATGTGGGTGAACGAACCAATGTTACCGGGTCTTTAGAATTCAAAAGATTGATCAAAGATGACCAATACGAGGATGCTCTGATTGTGGCTCGCCAACAAGTGGAGAATGGTGCACAGATCATTGACGTGAATATGGATGATGGATTGATTGATTCTGAAGAAGTTATGGAACAATTCTTACGATTAATCGCTTCGGAACCAGAGATTTCTAAAGTCCCTATAATGATTGATTCTTCAAAATGGACCGTTATTGAAACCGGATTAAAGAATATTCAGGGGAAGGGTGTTGTGAATTCCATCTCCTTGAAAGAAGGTGAAGAAGAATTCATCAAGCACGCGAAATTAGTCAAAAAATATGGTGCGTCCGTTGTCGTTATGGCATTTGATGAACAGGGCCAGGCGGATACCTTTGAGCGAAAAGTCGATATCTGTCAAAGGGCTTATGTATTATTAACTGAAAAAGTTGGATTAAGCCCGGAAGATATCATTTTTGATCCTAATATTTTTGCAGTGGCAACAGGCATTGAAGAACATAATCAGTATGGAAAAGCTTTTATAGATGCTACAAGAGCTATAAAAGAAAAAATGCCCCTAGTGCATGTCAGTGGTGGGGTGAGCAATTTTTCATTCTCATTTCGTGGAAATAATGGTGTTCGTGAAGCCATGCATTCTTGTTTCCTTTATCATGCCATCCAAAATGGAATGGATATGGGAATTGTTAATGCGGGACAATTGGTTGTTTATGATGATATTGAACCATCGTTTCGTGATGCTATCGAAGATGTTTTATTCGATCGTCATCCCGATGCCACAGACCGATTAGTTGAATTGGCTGAAGGATTTATTGGAATCAAGCAAGAGAAAAAAATTAATAATGAGTGGCGATTATTGCCGATCCAGGAAAGATTGTCTCACGCCTTGGTTGAAGGAATTGACAAATTTATTGTAGAAGATACTGAAGAGGCTCGGATTCAATTTGACCGGTCGATTGAAGTGATTGAAGGTCCATTGATGGATGGAATGAATCGCGTTGGAGATTTATTTGGCTCGGGGAAAATGTTTCTCCCCCAAGTGGTAAAATCAGCCCGGGTTATGAAAAAAGCGGTTGCTCATTTGATACCATTTATCGAGAAAGAAAAAGAAGAAAAAGGGCTTGCTGATATTTCCAATGGAACCATTGTTTTAGCAACAGTAAAAGGGGATGTTCATGATATTGGAAAAAATATTGTAGGCGTTGTTTTAGGCTGCAATGGATATAATATTATTGATCTCGGTGTTATGGTCCCAGCAGATAAAATATTATCTGAAGCAAAGAAAGCCAATGCGGATATCATTGGCCTTTCTGGCCTCATAACTCCAAGCTTGGATGAAATGGTTTATGTAGCATCAGAAATGGAAAGGCAAAAATTTGAAGTGCCCTTATTGATTGGCGGTGCTACTACAAGTCGCAAACATACCGCGGTCAAAATAGAAGAAAAATATTCATCTTCCGTTATTCATGTTATTGATGCTAGTAGATGTGTGGGCATTGTAAGCAAATTATTAAATCCGGATCATAAAAAGGAGCTGGTTCATAAAACAAAAAAAGAATATAAAACAATTCGTGAAACCTTTTATCAAAATCAACAAAAATTAAAATTTTTACCGATTAATGAGGCTAGAAATAGAAAACCTAATTTGGTTTATAATCCATTTCAACCACAAAACCCCGAGATTCAAAAGATTGAATCAATATCTTTAAATGAGCTAAAGGATTATATTGACTGGTCACCATTTTTTCATGCGTGGGAATTCAAGGGCACCTATCCAGGAATTTTAAATGACTCTGAAAAAGGAGTCGAAGCGGGAAAACTTTTTAATGATGCTCAAAATATGTTGGCATCTCTCATCGAATCAAAATCATTAACAGCGAAGGCAGTGTTTGGAATCTTTCCTGCTCAATCCAAAGAAGAAGAAGTGCATTTAATAAAAAATGATATTACGTTTAATTTTCCCCGTCAATTAATAGATAAAGGGAATAAACCTAATTTTTGTCTAGCGGATTATATTTCTCCAAATGGCGATGATCATATTGGGTTGTTCACTGTTACGGCTGGCCATGGATTAGAAAAACTGGTTGAGCAGTTTGAATCAGACCACGATGATTATAATGCTATTATGGTAAAAGTGTTAGCTGATCGATATGCAGAAGCTGCTACTGAATGGCTCCATGAAAAAATTCGAAAAAATGACTGGGGTTATGCCCCTAATGAGATTTATTCGAAAGAAGAATTAATGGGGGAAAAATATCAGGGAATTAGGCCGGCACCTGGATATCCCAGTTGTCCTGATCATGCAGAAAAAGATAAAATATGGAAACTCTTGGATGTGGAAAACGCCATAGGTGTTTCTTTGACAGAATCGAGAGCCATGTGGCCCACAGCTTCTGTATGCGGGTTTTATTTTTCTCATCCTGAATCCCAATATTTTAGCGTATTGAAAAATATTTAAAACCAAAATAATCGAACCAATTAAAATTATATGAGAATACGAGATAAAATAAAAAAACCACAACGTCCTGTTGTTGCTTACGAAATTTTACCACCACGAGAAAAAGATGGGACATTGAATTCCTATGGAGAGATTATTAGTTCACTCTTATCACAAACCCATATTGATGCCATTAATATTCCGGAAGTATTGGATGAAGGTGGCCGAGGAAAGCGTCCTGTGGTAAATCAAAAGCGAGGTGAGCCCAGGGAATTTGGTAGACTTCTCCAAGATATTGTTGGGGTGGAAGCCATTGTGAATAGAGTCGTTGTCCATGAACCTTTTGATGCCCAGATGAAATGGATAGAAGAGACAAATAAGGATTACGAAATTGAAAATTTAATCATTGTGGGGGGAGAGTCCAGTAATGTTGAATACCCTGGACCTTCTGTAAATGAAGTATTAAAGTCAGTCTCAAGTGAATATAATGAGAATGGCGGTGATATATTCTGCGGTGGAATTGCAATTCCTAGTCGAATTTCAGAATCAAAGAATTTGATCACAAAAAGTGAGAATGGTTCTGAATTTTTCACAACACAGGTTTTATACGATTCTTCCAATATTATAAAAATGATTGGTCATTACCAAGAAAGGTGTGATGAGCTCAATACATTTCCACGCCGCCTACTTTTGAGCTTTGCTCCGGTTTCCTCCCAAAAAAATATTGAATTTTTAAAATGGCTAGGTGTTGAAATCCCAAGTGAGACAGAGCGTTATTTACAAGGGAGGCCTGGTTCTATGATTGAAAGATCCTTAGATGTTGCTATAGAAGTTTTGAATGATACACTCAGATCGATCACGGAGAAAAATTTAAAAGTTCCGATTGGTTTAAATGTAGAACATATTATGTCCTACAATTTTCAATCTTCGGTTGAAATGCTCCAGGAATTAGCTCGTATTTATCGGGAATTCTGTATTAAATCAAAGCAGTATTCTTAAATTG
>CAWVTW010000017.1:0-18549 GCA_963933175.1 uncultured bacterium | reverse complement strand
AATCAACAACAGCACTATGGATAGATTTTTCATCGAACTATCGCAAATTTACCGACAAAGGAATCATTAGAATTTCCGAATTGTTCTACATGAAATAGATAGAGTCCCGGTGCTACTTCCTGGTTATTCACGGTTCGCATATCCCACCATACATTTCCTGATTCTGCATTTTCATGCTGGATGGTACTTACATGTTCGCCTGTTAATGTAAAAATTTTGATGGTACATTTTTCAGGAAGATTTGTGAACCTGATTTGTCTTAAATGTTCATTTTCCTTGAATCCAGATTGTACCTTATATGGATTGGGAACCACACCAATATCACTTACATCATTAGCAGGCATCACCCCGGGATAAACTTGCACAAAATTCCGATCAAGGATGGTTGTGCCTTTTGAATTTTCAATAGAAGCATATCCATCCGGATCAGCCCATTTATCTGGATTTGAATAATTGGTATCGACCACAGCTTCAAAAGAACCGTTTCCAATATCTTTATAAGTTGTTTTATAAGGTGGTTCAACACCCATATCATAAGCAACGACTGAATAGGTGTATTCTAAACCATCTGTAACATCCTTATCCAGATACATATAGGTCATTGTATCACCATTAATAACCTTGGGTTCAGTGAGACGTATGGGGTCCAGCCCAGTATCCGTCCCAATATTGAACCATGGGAAATAAGGATCTTCGCCATTGATAGCATGTCCTCGTTGTTGAAAAGGATCATCTACACAATCTTCAGGATCGCTGGAATAAATACAATGAAGTGAATCTTTTTCCGCAGACAGGTCGTATTGTTTAAAAGGACGCCAGCCGGCAAAAATACCATCTGTGTCAAAGATCATATCATTGGCTTCGCCCCAGGCAGCTCCACCATCCAAACTTTTAAAAATTTTATATCCTTCAAAATCAGCATAACCCGTTACCACATCCCTGGCAGTTTCGGCCCTCCCATCCCAATAAACTCTGACTTCTCCCTGACCTGTTTCAGCATAAACAGTAGGCCGGGTCGGTGGTGTGAATCCTTGATATTTTGAATTATACATAACTTGAGCAAACCGTGCGTTATTAATCAAGTCACTTTCAGTTTGTCCAAAAATAATGCAGAATGAAAATGGCACTTCCCGACCAACGGGTAAATCAAATGGTCCACAACTCATGATCAATACACAATCCAGACCAGGGTTATCCCGTAGATATACAGGTTCTTCCTTCAGCCCAATAACCGAATCAAAATGAGGGTTGAGTTCAGTCCCAAAATCCGTTCCAGGATTTTCTGTATGAAAATGCCAAGCATTTTCATTCTCGCTCAGATTCGATGTATCTCCTACCATAAGTTTATACAAAATCTCTTCTTTATTCCTCGCAACAGGGCAACCTTCACTTCCAGCATAACACGGCGGGGAAGAATCTTCGGGCCGGGTCACTCCCGGTCGTTGATACCAATCCACCCAATGCCAATCTGTCATTTTCAAGGGTTCGCCAGGAAAAATATCAATCGTACCATCTTGATCAAGATCCACCATACCAGTTGCTTTGGGAGAGTCCAATAACTGAGTTGCAACTACACCAAATCCGTTTCCGGGGTGAATCGTTGCAGAAGGCTCATCCAGTGCATATCCGAGGGCACCTGAGACACCATCGAGGTCACCTATCATGGCCATACTGATAAGCATTCTTTCATTATTGACTTCAAACACATCCCAATAATATTTCATGAAATCATCATCGTTGGTATGATAAAAACCATTATAGCCAGCCCAGTCACCCATTAGGGCATCTGCATCCATATAAAATCCAAGTGCCGTACCACTATAATCGAATCCCTTGCCGCGATTTAGCTTGGTTCCATCTGGCATAATCATCGCTTCTCCACAAATTTGATTCCCATCCTTATCTAAAACAGGATTTCCATCTTCATCTTCGGCACAAAAATCACCACTCTCATTTCGAACCTTTACTGTCACAAACATGATATCTTCTGCATAGGAGACACCATAAGAATGGGCAGAAGCCATAACACGCAACCCCATAGGGTAGCCTGTTTGCTCATACGCATTGTTAGTATTGATATTATTGGCTCGGTGCGACCAGCGGTCATCGAATTCCATATATACATCCATATCGGAAATAAACCGACCCGGTACATCTTCCCAGCAATCAGGATCTTTTCGGGATTGAGAACAACCAGGTAAATTGATATTATAATCCTTCGCCCACCATCCTGGCCAAAATGATTCCGTCAAACCTGTTTGTTCATTATATTTTTTTGGCCAAGTCTGGGAATACCCGGAATGAGCTAAAATCGGGTAAGTATCTTCACCAGAAACCCAAGGTGAATCCTTAAAAATATCCTCGGCATTAAATTCTGATTGATGGGTATTTATCCTCGACATTGTTGAAGCGTGCCAGTCCGTTTTATATTCAGTATCGATAAAATGAGATTCAGCAGCATTGGCACCATAATACACATAATTATCATCATCAGTCCATTCTTCCAAGTCTGGTCCGTAATCATAAAAATCAAAACTACTTTCGCGGGTGATCAATTTAGGTCGCAATGCCCAAGGATATATAAATCCAATCCGCGTACTTGAATTACTAGGATCCATTTCACCAAAAGTACTTAATATGATTTTATGGTTTTCATGATCAAACATGAATAGTTTATCGGAATCAAATTCTTCCAATGATGATTTTTCATTATCGGGAAGGTAGACCCCTTCATCATTGCCTAAATCAAAAAGGAGTCCTTTAAATACAGTATCGCCGGAAGTTGGATACCAGGCTTCATAGGCATTGGTTGATGACCATAAACTATACTTTGGAATTCCTTCTTCATCTACTACGGTTTCAAGGTTTTCCCAAGTGTAATTCGCTGTATTTGAATGACCCGGGACAGCTGCAATAAATGAAACTGCCGGCAAATAAGAATAATCACCCCAGATACCGGACGGATGAGCATCCCAATTGATAAAACTACCGTAATTGGTAATGGCTGTTTTGACACGCCCCTGATCTACAAATCCTTTGGCACGGTCGCCCATGGGATTAGGAGGAAATGGATTATCACCGATCTTTGCGGCGCTCGATTGACGAAATGGATCAATACTGGGCTTATGTTGCTGCACATAGTTCTTGTCTATAGCAAGTAATGAACTCAAGAGTAAAATATTAAAAAGATTATTATATTTCATTTGGTTCAATCGAAATCGATTCGGACAAAAAAGTTAATTTCTCGAGGGGATGACAATCGCCAAGGCCTGTCATAATAAGCACTGGATTTATTTGCATATTTACCTTGACCACTGGGATCGGTACCGGGAAGCCCTACATAATCGGTATAATAAGTTCCCGGATCATCAGGTTTACCTGTCATCGCATAAATATCGACGGGATTTCGTATATCCACGAGATTGAAAACATTCAACCCTAAAGCAATTTTATGATTCATAGCCTTGAAATATTTAGAGAGTGAAATATTCAGATTTTTATTACCCGGTCCCCGTTTTGAATTACGATTTCTATCATCTTCCACAGGATCTTTTCCACGAAAAATGATAGGTGTATAAGGGTACCCGCTTCGGTAACTAGCAGTTAACCCCGCCTGGATTCCGAATGGTAAAAAGGTATAAGCATAGTAGGTTAAACCATGTGGCCGATCGAAATAAGTGATAAATTCTTGGCTCGGGGCATCTACATATTGCCCGCTGATACTGGCCCAGGCATATTCGCTGTTTGCTTTGGAGATCGAGTATGTATATTGAAGCTGGGACCCAAAAAATGCTCTTCGCCATTCAAGCGTTAAATCAAGTCCTCTCGCTGAACCATAGTCTCCATTGGTCGAAATTTGGTAGGAATAAACTCCGGAACGCTCATGGGTAAAACGCGTCATTTGGTCCATGTCCCTAACCCACGCTCCAAAAGAGTAGGCCCAACTCTCCCCCACTTGTACGTTAAAGGCCACAGAATAATCTTGCGTTCTTTCTGCACTCATAGTTGCATTCCCAACCTGACCTTCTCCTTCTTCGAATAAGTCTTCTGGGTCTTCGAGCCTATTTGTATTCAGGTAAATACTTTGGTAAACCGGTGTTTGGTAGTATAAGCCATAATTAAATGTAAAGGTGGATTTGTCTGTGATCACATGGCTGAACCCCAGACGTGGACTAATCTTATAAAACCAACCCGATTGTTCTAGGAATACCTTTTGACGAGGAAGACCGGCAATATCAGAGTAACTCTCATCATCATCCCAGATATTATTATCATTCAAATCAGAATAAAAATATGGATTGCCGGGACTATAGATTCCTAAAGAATCTTGAAGGGGTGGTGGCATACCCCAGATCTGTGTATTATAGTTTACCATATCAATCCGAATACCATAATTAATCACCATCCAAGGTACTTCAAATGTATTTTGGACATAGGCCGAAAATTCTTCCGGTTCACGAAATTCATCCCATTGACCATTGTTATTTGCATCTGTAAACTCTTCCCCTTTATCCCAGCGGCCGTTACCTTCACCTTCGTCCGCTTCTAAATAATCAGAATCCCCAAGAACCTTACCATCAGGACCCGTATCTTCCCAGAATTCAGCAAATGTTTGTATATAGGCACCAGCACCGAGCCATGGTGCCTGGACTTCATAAAAATTGAGCTTGTGGTATTTATAGTCTATGCCGGTTCTTACTTTCCATTTATCAGTTATCTGTGATGTGAGATCAAACCGTATTTCATCTGTAATAGCACGAGAATCTGCATAAAAAACATCGTGACCGCCAAATGTTCGGCCCTCATCCCAAGCAATCCCGCCTTCAGCATAATTAGGCATATAGTAATAAGGATTAGGAACTCCGGGAATAAAACTATTATTTAAAGGTGCATTAAAGTATCCTGGCGCATTTTGGTAGCGAAGTTCTACAGAACGATAATCATAAAAAAGCTCCGGGTCTTCGTACATTTCCGGCTCAAGCCAATAGCTGCCATCCCGCTCGAGTAATGGTTTGATCAATTCTGGGCCATTCCACAAACCATCTCCGTTGGTATCTGTAAAGTCTTCTCCCACATCCCAAACACCATTCCCATTTTGATCTCCGAAATTCTCTGCCATTTCCCAGCTATATAAACCAGGCTCTGCACCATGGTGCCAACCGGTGCGTCCATCTACATTGGTATATCGAATTGTGTCTCCATCTTCTCCAATGCTATAAGGAATCACTTTATCATTTTCTGGATCAGAGATATCTTTATAACCAGCTGGATGGCGCCATTCAAACCAATTTGGATACCCGTCTGCATCATTATCCCGCCAGCGAACTCCCTGAAATTGATCCTGTGTAAACCTTGACGTCCTTATTGTATAAAATGTTCTTTGGGTCAAGGAGTGATTTACTTCAAAATTAAATCTATAAGTATCCCGAAAAAGTTCATTTCGCCCTTCATCCCAATACAAATACTCTGGATTAAAAGATTGACGATGGTTCCCAACCTGCCAATAAGCACCATGAAATCGGAGTTTATTCGTTAACTTGTAGGTCAATTTTGCAAAAACATCCCAGGTTTCATTAAATCCAAATCCGCGGAAACCTGCCACATTGTCCCAAGGATAAACAAGTGCTTTTTTATTATTTGAAATATTTTCCTGGTTTGCGGCTAGATCCGCATCGGTTCGATAAAAATAATCACCATCATGGAGTGTAAACACTCTATCATCAAATTCATAAACACTGTAATTATCTTCAGTTGTATATTGCCCCGAAATCCAGAAAGAGAGTTTGGGAATCCCTAGAATAGGTCCCCCAATACCAATATTCAGATCGTCATAACCACGGATCAGATCAAAGTTTTCATTTTCTTGAGTTTTACCCCTGGCAGCATTGAATAAGGCACCAACCTGACTTGTTTCAAACTTGATATTATAGGTGATCTGCTTTCCACCCGAATTGGTGTGAAAGTTTGATACAGCAGACTGGGCATCACCATATTCAGCATTAAATCCACCTTCCATCCAGTCAAATTCTTTTACAGCAAACAGGTTTAGCCTAGTGCCAGATCCGATGGAGCCAAAGATCGGATTTCTCAGATACATACCATCCATCATATATGCAATCTGCCCCGATCGGCCTCCTTTCACATGAATCTCTTCAATACCTCGCTCTTCATGACCAGGAACTGATTTTTCCCTACTTTCAACCCTTACCACACCGGATTGTAAAGTATAAAGTTCAGTTAAATCACGAATAGGTAAAGCTTGAATTGCTTCTTTACTCACGGTGACTTTTTTGGAAGTTGATCCTCTCTCCACGAGAGGTTTCCTCCCTATCACTTCCACTTCCTCACCAGCAACAATTTCTTCCTCTAATTTAAAATTCAACCATAGAGTTTGATCCATCAGGATGTGGATGCCTTTATGTGTTGTTTTTTTATATCCAATCATTTGGACAACAACATCATATTTACCTACAGGAATATTGAGGATTAAATAATTACCATCCATATCAGAAGCTGCGCCCATGCTTAACTCTGGGAGAATGACATTCGCACCGGGAAGAGCAACACCATCTGTATCTGTGATTTTTCCACGGATAGTCCCATCCGTACCGGCAAGCCCAAAAGAAATAAGGAACAAGAACATGAAAAGATGTTTTTGTTTCATCATTCTGTTAGCTCCATTAGATCTAGAGTTTGTATCCCTTTTTGAGTGCTAACACGAAAAGGTTCAAAATCAAAATCCGGGTGATTCCCTATGTCACGAAGTTCAATGGTATGAATAGGTTGAGTTAATTTTCTAAAAACTCCCGCACTCGGTGTTACATCAAGCGACGTTAATTCAATTTTATTCAAGCCAACCCATGCTTCATTATTTTCATCTGGAGGCCCATTTTGTGTCCAATCAGCATTATAGGGGTGCTCGGTCCAGCGAATATATATTTCACTTTTCACTAGACCTTTTTTATATGCTAGCCACGATTCTGTTCGTTGACCAAATTCAACACCGCTTCCCAACATTGTCATTGTCAAGATTTGGGTCACTTTAAAACAATTATTAAATGTTGTATCAGCCGGTGGACATTCATTTCCATCCGCCACTATAGAACTATTTGCAATACATTCAAAATCACCATCACCAGTGGATACAAAAGTTTTAATAGCTGCAGGTACAGTCACACTGTCTGATTCAACATCGTAACTTTTCTCAATAAGATAAACTGCAATATCGGTGGTATCGTAATAGGCAGTGTCCACATGCTCACCATCCCGCAGCGAGCCTTGATGTGTATAATAAAGAACTTCACTTTCAAGGTTTTGCCCACTCCAAAATCCATTAGTGATTTCTTTGGGCTGAAAATAAAAACCAACCGGTAGAAAATAGGATGGATAAACAACCTGATTTAAATGTTTTGGCTCGTGAAAAATATGGTAATTATAAAAACGTTCTGATCCACTTCCGCTAGTTTTAACCCATTCAGACTTTGTTATATAATAGTCATCCGGTGAAAGTGATCCCCCATTAATATGGCCAATTTTTTCACGCGTAAACAACGTGACTAACGAATCAACATCATCCACATACTGCTGTTTAAGGTCATTGAATTCAATGCCCTCAATCAAATCAAAGTATTCTCGTCCCCAACGATCAATGATGTCATCCCCCAAATTAATTTCTAAAAGAACGGCGGGATTTTCTGGATCAGTATAATCAACAATCAGATTATTGGGTTTATCACCTAAGACATAAAAATATTCTTCTAATGTTCCATCTCCGTCAGAATCCTTTGATATATATTCTTCATCCAAGTCATAAATTTTATTTCCTCGATCACAAAATCCACCATCTGCATCTTCAGTAAATGTTCCGATACCAGCACAATCTGATTCATTATTCACCCGGGGTTCAGCATCATCCCAAATCTCATTACAATTCCGATCCTGATAGGGTTCACTGTTATTAAATACTTCATTCCCATTAATATCAAAATACGGTTCTTCCGGGTCCCAGATGCTATTGCCTCTATCTTCAAATTCATAAGCGATTGAAATAACACCATCATTATTATAATCTGCAATCGTATCATCACCTCCATCATAAAAACCATTATTATTATTATCTTCATATTCATAAAGTGCTTCATACTCCCCATCCCCATTGTAATCCATAAGGGGATTCTCCCCCGCATCCCATTCTCCATTATCATTACAATCTGTATTGATCCTGAAGACAAGGGAATCAGCACTAAGTTGTTTTTTCTCAAATTCAAAATTCGAGATAAACCTTATCTGATCGTCCGCTAGGAAGACATAGTTTGTATCAAACCATTCAGAAGAATCAACAAAGAGCAGTCCTTCATCAATAAAGGGCGTATCCACCACAGACCAATAAGCGCTCACATCAAAAGTGTCTGAAAAATATAACATGGTGTCCGCCTGGACCCAGTCAGAATTCACCAATTTATACCTCTGGAGGGATGGATCTGCCAAGAGATCCCATTCTAATTTTTCAAGGTTTTTGAATGAGGTGGAAGTCATCAGTACAGAGTCAGGTACAATAGAATCCTGGACCGAAAGAGAATCAATATAATGCCGCTCGGTAAATTGTGATTCATCAGATGGTGTCATGGAAACCAGGTGGTTCTGGAAAGTACGGTATCCTAATTCTGGCGGGGTCTCTCCCGAAAGTTCGTAATAATCAAGGTAATGCTCGAATGCGGCCATGAGGCTGGGATCATACCGGAAAAATTTGGCATCGATTTCATCTTCAAAATTGTAGAAATAATCGGTGATGGAACCTGAGTTACCTGTGAAATCATCGTTCAACGTATTTCCAAAAGAATTACTATCATTCTCTTGGGTTGAATTATCTGCCTTTTCACAGGCCCAATGGGATGCACCTATAACAATCAGAAATAATGGCAATATTTTTTTCATTGATATAATCTTGAATTAAAAAGAGTATAGAATATAGGAAATTAAGTAAGAATGACAGATTAGTCGTTATTATTTTATGAACCATCTAAAAAACTTATGATAAATATGAAATATTTAAAAAATATACTTACCTTTTTATTGCTTTCCAATGGAATGGCAGACCTTGCCAGTCCAACTCCATTTACAGTTACCCAGCCCAATGGTATTGAAATTCATATTTACAATCGGGGGAATCATCTCCAAGGGTGGCATGAATACCAAGAATGGACGATAGTAAAAAATCCCCAGAATTGGTGGGTATACGCATCAGGCAATGATGGCTTCAGTCTACTACCTTCGGATTTGAAAGTTGGGATAGATCCTGAACCTAACTTGCTTTCTTCTACAATTCAAAAAGGCATTCGTCCTGATAAAAGAATTTTAGAAGATCGTGCGCCGATTCCAAATTTGCAAGCCACGAGAACCGATACATTTCATGTTCCACTTATTCTGGTGGAATTTCCAGATGCAGCTGCAACCTACGATTCTACAGATTTTGAATTAGTTATGAATCAACCGGGCTACACCCATTTGAATTATAATAATACGGGTAGCTTTCGAGATTTTTACCAAGAAATCTCCTACGGTCAGTTTTTACCCATATCGGAAGTAACAAATTGGATCACAGCACCAAATTCACATGATTATTACGCGTACAATAATCCAAATGGATGGTCACACGTGCGAGAATTGGTTCGGGCAATGGTGGATTCTTTGGAAGCTCAAGGATTTGATTGGTCTCTATATGATAATGATAATGATGGCTATGTAGATGCATTGAATTTGCTTCACCAAGGTGAAGGTGCAGAACAGGGCAATCATTCAAATATTTGGTCCCACAAATCAAGCCTCGGAAATTTATCCGTTAATTATGATGGTGTAACAATTAGCAGCTATACCATGAACCCAGAAATCCAAAGTGGGACCATTGTAGCAATTGGGGTACTAGCTCATGAATTTGGACATGCCTTAGGATTGCCAGATTTATATGACACAGATTATTCATCCACAGGTGCTGGAAAATTAGCCCTTATGGCAAGTGGATCATGGGGAACAAGTGGAAATTCTCCCTGGTATCCTGCCACTATGATTGGATGGTGTAAAAATAGATTGGGATGGGTAAATGTTGTAGAAATAACGGATGACACAGAACTTATTTCTTTACAGCAATCCTATTCAAATAATACTATTATTCGCGTTAATCATTCTCAGGTATCAGAAGAATATTGGCTTATTGAAAATCGTCAAAAAATTGGGTCCGATACACTCATGCCAACACCAGGTTTGGCCATCTGGCACATCAATGATAATATCGCTCAAGGGTGGGGGCCCAATACCAATGAACCTTATTATGGCGTTGGGCTGGAACAAGCTGACGGTCAATTTGCCTTGGAAAACGGCGGACCCAGTGATGGCGGCGATGTGTTTCCCGGTAATTCAAATAATCGTGAATTTAGTCATTCATCAACACCAAATACCACCAGCCTCTATGATGTGGTATCCATGCTAAGGGTTGACAATATTTCTGATCCAGATGAATTCATGTCCTTCGATGTAGAATATGGAGAAATCATTTTAGCGACCGCATTTATTTACAATGGATCCGGATATGCCAATAATGAAGGAAATTTTTCTATCGGACTGAGTAACGAGATGGTAATCAATGAGTTAGAATTTCAACTCCATTTTTCACCCAATGTACCGGATATTATTGCTGTAGAACCCACCGAAAGAACGAGCTTTGATTCTGCAATGTTTACGGATAATACAGTTACGTTAGTGAATCCAATTATCGAAGCAGGCACAGGCGCTATACTAGATTTGACTTTATTTAATAATACCGGTGTTGAAACAGATGTAAATGTATCCTTTGAATACTGCCTAGCTTTTAATTACGAAAATGTGGAAGTTGGTATAACAGTATCCGACCAAGCCACTTATCATATTAATCATCTGGATCAATATTTCAATATTCAAGATGGAACAGGAACAGCAGGAGGCGGGGCGTCTTATGTTGTTTCATTATATAGTACAGTACCAATACCCATGGCGGTATTTCAATTATCGCACTCTCCCGATTTGCTTAGCCCCAGCGATGAACCCTTTGAAGATCTAAACGATAATGAAACCTACGATATGGGTGAGCCTTTTACAGATTGGAACCAAAATAGTGAATGGACACCCATGATTGAGCCCATTGATTTAACAGAATTATGGGAATTTGATATTACACTTTCAGGTTCAGATATTATTGTAGGATTATCCAATTGGCAGACGCCTTTGGAAACAGGCTCCTACAATTTATTCCGTGTGAATTGCGCTGTGAGTACTGACGCCCAATTAAACGAAGAAATTACCGTTACAACCAATTTGATGATATTGATAGATGCCTGGGGACATGATGGTGTACCATTTGTGAATGGAACGGGCACGGTAACAATTGATAACGTCTTATCTGTAGATGAAGCCATCCAATTCCCAACTGAGTTCTCACTAAATCAAATTTATCCGAACCCATTTAACCCTGTAACAACTATTCAATATGATATTGCAACCACGGACGAAACATCCTTAAGAATATTTGATTTAACGGGTCGATTGATTGCAACATTGATCCATGAAAATTTGGAACCGGGTCATTATCAAATCAAATGGCAACCAACCAATATACCATCAGGACTTTATTTTATAGAACTAATATCAGGGACTAAACGGGATATACAAAAAATCACATTATTGAAATAAGTTGAGAATACTTTTCAGATGTTTAAAAGACTTATAGGGTCAAGCCGATTTCCGTTTTCGACTATGTTTATATAGAGGCTCCTTACCCTTCAAGATCGTATCCCTGGTAATGATCACCCGTTCTACGCCTTCCATTTCAGGAATATCATACATGATATCCAATAAATGTTCTTCCATGACAGACCTAAGTGCTCTCGCGCCTGACTTTAGTTCCATGGCAAGTTGAACAATAGCCTTTAGTGCTGATTCACGAAATTCCAGTTCAATCCCTTCCAGCATAAAAAGTTTCTTATATTGCTTCACTAAGGAATTTTTTGGGGATAGCATCACCTGCATCATATCATTTTCATCTAAGGTATCCAATGTACTCACCACCGGAAGTCTACCCACTAATTCGGGGATCATGCCATAGGCAATCAAATCTTCCTGCCTTACGTCGGAAAAAATTGCGTTGGTATCTTTTTTCTGTATATTTTTCTTAGTGCCAAAGCCTAATTCGCCCTTACCTACCCGTCGGGAAATGATCTCTTCCAATCCTGAAAATGAACCACCGCAAATAAATAAAATATTGGTTGTATCGATAGCAATCAAACTTTGTTCAGGATGCTTTCTTCCCCCTTTGGGGGGTACGTTGGCAATGGTGCCTTCCAGGATTTTCAAAAGTGCTTGTTGGACTCCTTCTCCACTCACATCTCGGGTGATGGATGCACTGGCACTTTTTCGTCCAACTTTATCAATTTCATCAATATAGATGATCCCTTTTTCGGCAGCTGCTATATTATAATTAGAAACCTGAAGCAGCCGAACCAATATATTTTCCACATCTTCCCCAACATAGCCCGCTTCAGTTAATGTTGTTGCATCTGCAATAGCAAATGGAACAGAAAGAAACCGAGCCAATGTTTTAGCGATCAATGTTTTTCCTGTCCCCGTAGAACCGATCAGTAAAATATTACTTTTATCTATTTCTACATCTGAATTATAGGCCTGGTGAATGATTCGTTTATAATGATTGTATACTGCAACAGCGATGGCTTTTTTAGCACCATTCTGCCCGATGACATGAATATCCAAGTTGGACTTGATCTTGGAAGGTTTTTGTAAAGTAACCTTAAATCCGTTTTGGGGTTGATTCATTTCCGGCTCCAGATTGATCTCCGGACTTTTACCTTTTTGGATCCTGCTCATTTCCTCTTTGACATAATAGAATCTATCAGGCCGTATGATTTTGCTTCTTTAGATGTTAAATAATTGTCCCGGTCTGTATCTGCTTCGATCTTTTTTAAACTTTGTCCTGAGTTTTTTGCCAAAATGGTATTCAACTGCTTTTTCATCCGAAGAATTTCTTCCGCCTGAATTTTGATATCAGTTGCCTGTCCTTCCGCTCCCCCCATGGGTTGATGGATCATAATACGTGAATTAGGTAGTGCATACCGTTTCCCTTTGGTTCCACCAGCCAATAAAAATGCGCCCATACTTGCAGCTTGACCTAGACAGATCGTGGATACATCAGGTTTGATATATTGCATGGTGTCATAAATTCCCAAGCCGGATGTTATGATACCACCTGGTGAATTGATATAAAGAAAAATATCTTTTTCAGAATCTTCTGCTTCCAAAAATAATAACTGCGCAATAATTAGGGATGCAAGGGAATCATCAATAGGCGTGCCGAGAAAAACAATCCGTTCTTTCAAGAGCCGGGAAAAAATGTCAAAGGCTCGTTCAGATCGTCCTGTCTGTTCAATAACGATAGGTACCATTTGATTCAATGTCTTTTGCTCAATGTTCATGGTCTTCTCCGCGAAGGTCTTTTGTATGTACTTGTACTTCTTTAACTTTAGCAAATTGTTCAAGATATTCCAAGATTTTCTTTTCTATAAGATCGTCTTCGATTCGCTGACAGTTGCTGGGTTTCTTGTAAAATTTTCTAATTTCTTTTTCAGATTGGGGTGATTTTTCAACCATTATTTCGATTTCGCTTTCCACTTCTTCACGAGATGCATCGATCTTCTCTCTCTCAATCAATTTATTTCTAAGTGAAAACCATTTCAAATTACGTTCTGCTGTTGGTTTATAATGTTCCCTTATTTTTTCATCATCTATAGGCTCACCATTATTCTGTTTTTTTACATCTTCTACTAGATTATTTAGATAATTATTCATCATAGATGGTGCAAAAGATGGATTGGCTAAGTCGATCAAAGCATCGGAAAGATCTCGTTCAAATGCGGTCTGAGAACGTTCTGCAAAATTAGCCTTAATTTTCTTTTCAACATCAGCGGTCAATTCGTCAACGGATGTCAATTCAGGGTTCACTAGCTTCAGAAAATCATCATTTACTTCTGGTAAGATCTCCCGTTCAATATTTGCCACGGTGAGTTCATATTCCGCATCACCATCTTCCTTGCTAACGGGTAACATGATACGAGTGATATCATCTGGTTTCAGACCAATCAATTTATCTTTTTGATTCTCTGTGAAAGATCCTTTTCCGACCCGGAGGTATTGCTTCTCGTATTTTTTGCCAATGATGGGCACACCTGATACATCCAATTTTTGGAGTGTGCAAATGAGATAATCCCCCTCCTTGGCACCGTCTTCCACAGTGGTGATGGTGGCATGTGCCTTCTTTAATTGAGTAATAGCATCTTCAATATCGTGTTCATCATGAATATAGTTTGAACGTTGCACTTTTAATGATTTCCATTTCATGTTGGGCAAGGTCACATCCGGTTCAACTTCAAATTTTGCCATGAATGAAAAATGCTCGTTCATATGGAAATGGACATCGCTGATCTCTGCCTGGTTTACCGGAATAATTTCTTCTTGTTGGACAGACAGGAGATAAAATTTCTGAATATTATCTTCCATAAATTCTGCTTCAATGTTGGATTGAAACTGCTGCATCAAGCGATCCAATGGGATTTTACCCGGACGAAATCCTGGCATTTTAATCTTTCGACTAAATTTTTTAATTGTTGAATTGAAGTCCGACTCCAACTCACTCCAAGGAACTTCTATCGAAATTTCCCGGGTGTAATCATTAATTATTTTAACGTCAACTTTCACGTTTTCTCCTAAAAATAGCGGGCAAATTTATATGAATATTTGGAAGAGGATAAGGATTAAGATCAAAAATTAATATTTGGGGTTTGGAATCAAGAGTTTTAATCAAAATCATTTAGAACGGTGGGATCTCCAATCCTCCGCGATACATTAAATACATTCCCAACATCTGGATTACATGGAAAAGATCATTATGATTGAAATTCTCATGAAGTGATATTCTCATGACTTGCACCCAAGATGCAGCAAGGCTCACCAACAATCCAATTGAAATGGATAGTGCACCTGTCATTCCATAATAGAAAAATGCTACTAGAAATCCAATAAAGGAAATTCCCATCAAGGGTAAATAAAAGATGACTACTGATCGGAAATTATCCTCGGTCCGAATACGATTGTAAAAGCTTATAAGGAGAACTCCAGCGGTAATATATAGTGCATCCTCACCTTTCCCTGTCACAAAGACTAAAGCAGTAGACATGGCTAAAAGTAAACCGGTTGCAGCAACAAATATCAATGTTGCCCGCCAAATAATCGTCCGAGGAATCTGGGATAGTTTTGGGCCAAATCCATGTGTAGTTCCACCTAAAAGTGCACCAATAGCTATAGTGATAAAAGATGTTCCCCAAAGTTGATGAAATTGGGAATCTTGGATAGAAAGAGTAAACCATCCAAAGGTAATACCCAAAATAAAAATAATGTAATCGGTGATAGCCGTAGTGGGCTCATAAAGGAGTGGATGTTTTTCTGACATATATATCTCGACCCTAGCGGGTTAAAGGCTATCGGGAAACCTTTTAATAAACTAATGACAATTATAGAACCAGAAAATCGGGTGAATAATCACGGATAAATAATCATATTCACTAAAAAAATCACATCAATAACATTCAAATTTCCATCACTGTTTATATCTGAAACTGTTTGTGGACAACTGCCGGGAAAATAGCCGGAATTAACATAATCAGCCAAAAGCAGAATATCAAAAACATCAATGTTACCCGAATTGTTCATATCACCTAAATCCCATTCCAAACAGGTATTTGGAGGCAATGCCCAAAATTCATGCCAACCAGCCAGTGGACTATTTTCAATTCGCCCTGATGAATCAGCAGACTGAATATAATATTGGATCGTACCTTCTTCCTGCGTTGGTATCCATCCTGACCAAGTGTTGGGTTCTTCCGGAATATCAGATCCATAAAGGTATTCTGAATTCCAATCATTCATGCTGGGAATTTTCCAAAAAACTTTGATGGAATCTTCGATTAAACCTGCTTCGCTTAAGTCATCAATAATAACTTCTACGGGGTATCCATTATCGATTGCTTCGGTACTGTCGTTAATGGGATTGTGAAAAATCTGGAGTATCTCAAGATCTGGAATCCCTTTTATCCTGCAATGTAAAGCATCCGTGGATTCCCATGATCCGGTAAAAGGTAAAATATCAAAACCAGGCATGGCTTCTTCATATGCTGTTAATGCTTCATCATCCCAACTGCTTCCGGTGACAGGTACCAATACTTTTTCATTCAAAATCAATGAATTTGTATAAGGCTGGTCGTTGGGAGTCCAGACTCGGTAAACCTCCCAGGGTTCACCCCATTCGTTCGTAGAATTTCCGAAATAAGTGGCGGTCGCTTCAATTTCACCATATTGGGCGTGGCTTGTGGGCACTTCCCTAATCATTACTTTAGTTGGGCTCAAATACTTCCCCCAACAATCAATATGATCAATATAGGTGTTATTCGGATCATCCAAAACATGGTAGGTGTCAATTCCATAGTAATCTTCCATGATCTGGATTACCTGTGAATTTGGAATGGAATTTTCCACATATACAAGATCCGTTGATGCAGACACACCTAATCCATCCGTCATATAATTCCCGCCAGCATGAACAATATCTGAAGCAAAAAAAGGCACATCTAAATAGTTCGCCATTTTTGATGGGGCCTGATTATCATTTGGACGAGGACGATTGTAGGTGAAATCAACAACAGATACATCCCTGTTTCCATCTACAACCCACCAGGGACCATAATCTCGTGTCCAGTAACTGTCTGTAGAACCTGTGATATAAACAACATTTTCCATATTCACGCCACCATTTGCCATAGAAGAATTAGCAGAATTCTGCTGGCTGGATGAAACCAGACAATAGACGGTTACATCTTCGCTCATTTCGGCGATCACGGCTGTGGAAATCCCAAAAGGATAGCGAATCAACACGCCTTCCATTCTTTCATATTCAGCAATATTTCGAATTGGTCCCGGAGGTGGATCTGTTTCGCGGCCCATATTGTAAATTTCGTGGATTCTTGTTTTTTCTTCTTCGGTTAAACCGATAGGCAGTTCACCTTCAAATCGATCCGTTGCGAAAAGAAAAGGGAGAAGAAATAGGACTGGGATTAATTTTATCATTGTTTAATTAACGTTATAAAATAATGAATTACTTATTTTACGCATATGAAAACTTTTCTCTATTCAACGGTAAGAAGAGCTAATGGGTAAAACAATGTTAAAATTCTAATATCAGACCACCCACGGGGAACGTTGTATATTGCCAACCCATAATTTTAGTACCATCATCTAGATACACATATTCATAAGGATTCTTACGGTTTAAAATATTCATGATATCCCAGAATGCAACCAGATTAACTTTTTCATAATGAAATCGTTGCTGTAGCATCAAATCGATGCGAATATAGTGGTCATAGCGTTCGGTGTTCCATTCATCATTCGCATTGGTGTACCACTCCCTAATACTATGGTCATAATGTTTAGGTGTGTACGGCTGACCACCCATATACCTATATTTTAGACTGATTTGGTATTCGTCACTAGGCATAAATGGAAGCCAGGAAAATAGTTTTGCAAACATTGAATTTTTATAACTACCATACCAATCATAATCTTTATATTTTATTTTATAGCCACCCACGAGATTAATTACATTACGGTAATCATATTTCCAAGGGTAATACTCCTTGGTCCTAGGATCGATACCTTCTGAAATTGAATGAGACCATGAAAAGGACCCGTACCAATTATTAGAATATTTTTTCTGTATATATAATTCTAAACCCCTTGATCGTCCTTCACCACCATTGATACGTTTATAATAATTTAAACTGTCACGACCATCTGACCCTTTTAACATTTCAAATGTTACCATATCAGCATATTGTTTTGTGTAATACTCTAAGGTAATTCGTGAATCTGATGAAGGAAAAAACTCAAGACCTCCAACAATTTGATCGGCGTAATAATTTCTTAATTCTTTTGGATTACCCCGAACCGAGTTCAAATATTCATTGAAGGGTGGCTGAAAATAGCGACCAGCAGCCATATTAAAGTTCAATGTTGGTGTTAAGTGATATTTTAATCCCATCCTTGGAGAAATATCTGATTCTTCAGTAAAGGAAATATAATCAAAGCGAGCTCCCAGAGATAATTCTAAACTAGAGAAGGGAATCAAATTCCAGTGTAAAAATCCACCGTATTTTTGATAAGATAAATCTGCATTTGTTTTGAGGGTATCCAATTCGCCAATAGAATCCAAAACAGTCACAATCGTATTGGAATCTTGGTAATAAGAATCATAGAATAGAGTATCTGACACAAAAGCTGGCTGCCCAACACCAGATAAAGAATATCCATATAAATAAGTTGGATTACTTTTATACCAATTATCATAATCCAATCGCATATGTTTAGCTGTTAATCCGCTACTCATATCTAAATAATTTGAAAATT
>CAWVTW010000016.1:0-18953 GCA_963933175.1 uncultured bacterium | reverse complement strand
GTGAAATGAAGACGAAAATCCAATCTTGGAAATCTTTAATGAATCTGTTGGCAAAGTTCCAATTGGTAATTGATAAAATCCTGATTCGTCCGTTATCGACCATGATTTCGTTCGAATATTGACTACCGATGCAAAGGGTACTGGTTCGCCATAATTTGAAAAAACATACCCGCTGCTGATTTCTTTCGAAAATACCAAAGGCATAGAAAGAATGGCTAAATAAAATTGAATCCGGTTAAGATACATTTATTCCATCTTTTGGCAAAAGTGGAAATTGAAGATTGAAATGAAGTTGGAATTTGATTATCACAACTATTCTCCCGAAAGTTTCTTACGTGATATCTATTTATTGCAGGTTTCCTGACTTATGCGGTGTCAACCCGGTTCGCCTTCTTCCCGGTCGGAGAGACCGAAAATGGCAACAGAACCTGTATGCCGCAATAACAGTAGCGGGGACTGTACCCGATTTTCACGGGTTTCCCTACCATAAATAAACAAAAAAATGCGTCGCATTTTAGAGATATTTCCAATTGAGTCAAATATAAAACTCGTCTATTTATTCCCGAGAGAATCAAATAAATTTCTCCCTATGTCTGAACCCGAAAAAAAATGGTTTATTATTGTCTGCGGTACAGCAGCGGTTTATAAAGAAGCGAATTTTAATTCGCCATGTATTACGGAAGCCGTTTATGGTGAATCCTGCCAAATTCTTAATCAAAAGAACAATTGGCTTTGTGTTAAATGTGAAGACGATTACGAAGGGTGGGTGAATACCTTTTATGGTAATATATCCCCTGAAAAAAATAATCCAACCCATAGAGTGGTTTTTCCAACCGAAAATGGATTATACAATCCAAAATATCCTTTTGGAGCAAAAGTGACAGAAAATCTCCCAGGATCCATCCAGATCATGGATACTTTAGGACTGGGCCAAGTGATCCCTATTGCCAAAAATCTATTGGATACGCCCTATAAATGGGGCGGAAAAACATCATTGGGAATGGATTGCTCCGGTTTGGTTCAATCCGTTTTAAAAACCTGCGGACTGAATGTTCCCAGAGATTCCTATCAACAACAGGAATACTTTGCTAAAGATGAGATTCAAATAGACCAGGCAGAACCAGGCGACCTCCATTTTTTTGGAAAGGGCGGAAAAGTGTCACATGTTGGTTTTTCAACTGGGGGTAGGGGAATCCTGCATTCTCAAGGAATGGTAAAAGAAGAATCACTGGATCCTGCTGACAGAAATGTGAATCAAAAACTCATAGATATCTACCTGTCAAGCTATTCGATTCAACGTAAGTTTCCACCGTGAAAATGCCCTCATCCAATGCAGTTAATGGCCATTTATTAAATCGGGCCGTGTTGGTATTGAATGCAAATTATTCTCCCATGATGATTTGCACTGCCAAACGGGCGATTTGCATGGATTATTTGGATAAGGTGGAAGTATTGGTGAATTATAACGACCAGGTTCACAGTCCATCTTTGTCTTTGGATTTACCCAGTGTTATAAAGATTCGTGATTATGTTCGATATGATAATCTATCTGTAGATTTAAATAGAAAAAATATTATAGCACGGGATGAACATGTTTGCCAATATTGTGGAATTTCAAGAATTCCAATTACCATAGACCATATTATTCCCAAAGGGAAAGGTGGTTTGGATACGTGGGAAAACCTTGTTGCAGCTTGTAAACCCTGTAACCAAAAAAAAGGAGATAAGACTCCGGAGGAAGCAAATATGCTTTTAGCCCGTATCCCTAAAAGGCCGAACCGATTACATTATTTCCAAAAATATGTAAAAACACAACAACAAGATTGGCGTCCCTATTTGTTCATGGAACCGTTTAAGATCAACTAATCTGTAAAATGCATTTAGAAAAAAATCTACGGGTTTTAAGCGGCATTCAACCCTCCGGCGCACTTCATCTTGGAAATTATTTCGGAATGATGTCCCGTATGATAAAATATCAAGAAGAGAATGAACTTTTCTGTTTTATTGCCAATTATCATGCCATGACGACCCTTCCAGATTCGAAAACATTATCATCTAATACATTTAATGCTGCCTGTGATTTTCTTGCACTAGGACTTGACCCGGAGAAGTCTACTTTTTGGGTGCAATCTGATGTACCCCAAGTCACTGAACTCACCTGGATGTTGGCATCCCATGCCAGCGTTGGACTTATGGATCGCGCTACATCTTATAAAGATAAGATTGCACGGGGTATCAAACCCAATATGGGATTATATGCTTACCCTGTTTTGATGGCTGCTGACATATTACTATTTGATAGCCAGATTGTACCTGTAGGTAAAGACCAGAAGCAACACCTCGAAATGACAAGGGATATGGCGATTCGATTTAACAATACTTATGGTGAAACACTGGTTATCCCCAAACCGGATATTGAAAAAACTACTCAATTAGTTCCTGGTATCGATGGACAAAAAATGAGTAAATCCTATAATAATACAATTCCATTATTTGATACAGATAAAAAGATAAGAAAACAGATCATGCGTATTGTCACTGATGCGACCGATATTGATGATCCAAAGGACAAGGATACTCCACTCTTTCGACTGTACAGTCTATTTTTAGATGAAAGAGAACAAAAAAGTTTAGCAGATCGTTATGAAGGAAAAGGTCTTCGGTATGGTGATGTTAAACAAGAACTCTATGAGAAGGTCTTGGATTTCTTTGGACCATTTCGTGAAAAAAGAGAGAATTTGATTTCTAATCCTAAGCAGGTCCACGAGATATTAGATACAGGAGCTAAAAAAGCCCGGCAAGTGGCAGAAGAAGTCTTGGACCGCGTTCGATCCGCATCGGGAGTGAATTACAGTTAATGGCTTATCAAGTCAAATTAGAGAATTTTGAAGGTCCAATGGATCTACTCTTATATTTCATTCGTCGGGATGAACTGGATATTTATGATATTCCAATTGGTCAAATCACAAAAGATTTCGTTGATATGATAGAAGAATGGAAACGGATGAATATGTTAATTGCCGGTGAATTTATTGTCATGGCAGCATCCCTCATGCGTGTGAAAGCCAAAATGATGATTCCTCGCCCGGAACTGGATGATGAAGGTGTGATCATTGACCCGCGGACAGAGTTGATGCAGCAATTAATAGATTATAAACGGTTCCGAGATGCGGCAGAAATGCTGGATTCGATAGCAGGGGAAAGAAGCCATGCTGTTCCACGTCAGTTTGAGCAAGATATAAAAGTTCTTGATGGTGATAAGATCGGAGCATTTCTCCGTGATGTGACTCTTTATGATTTGGCACGGGTATTTAAGGAAGCCATGGAAAATCGACCGGTTATCTCACAATTTGAGTTGAGTAGGGAACCTATCAAACTTGAACAGCAAAAAGAATTTCTGTTTAAATATTTTGACGGTGATGGTCGATTAAAATTTTCAACTTTACTAAAAAATTTAAAAACCCGGCTGGAGATAATTGTCACTTTTCTTGCTATTCTGGACTTGGTTCGTGAAGGAACCTGCACCTTTGAACAAAATGATGTTTTTGATGATATAGAATTGATACACTTGGGAGCTGTGGCTTAATGCAAGACTCAGAGATCAGAAAAATAATAGAGGCGCTCCTTTTTGCCAGTCCTGAACCTTTAACCCAAGCAAAGGTGAATGGTATTTTTAATCCGGACACTCCGAATTTAAAAGAAGTGGTTTTGAAGTTGAATGAACAATATGTTCATAATGACCACGCATTTGAAATCAATCAAGTTGCTGGTGGGTTTCAATTGGTTTCCCGACAGGAATATGAACATTTTATTCGTAAAATGTTAAGTAAATCTGGCCGACTTTCTTTGTCATCTGCCGCTTTGGATTCTTTGGCAATTATCGCATATAAACAACCCATTGGTCGTTATGAAGTTGAAGCGATTCGCGGGGTAGATTCCAGCGGTGTTCTTAAAACATTGTTGAATCGAAATTTGATCAAGATCAAAGGACGTGATTCTGGTCCGGGCCGCCCCTTACTTTATCAAACAACAGACAAATTCCTTGAACATTTTGGACTTAATCGATTGTCCGATATGCCTAAACTCAAAGAGATCACGGAACTGATGGAAGCAGATCCAACACTGGGAGAACAGATCGCTGTATTTGAAGAAAACGAGCGTGACGATACGAATATTGATTTCCCTGGACCTGAAGTCACTGTAGGTTAATATCTATGCGCCTCAATAAATTTCTTGCCCAGTCTGGCGTAGCTTCGCGCCGAAAAGCCGATGAGCTTATCCAAATGGCCACTACAGAAGTAAATGGAAAGATTTGTCAGGATCCAGCATATGATGTGAAAGATTCCGATGTGGTAAAGTATGATGGACAACAAATATCGCCCATTCTGGAAAAAGTGGTTATTATGCTTCACAAACCAAAAAAAGTAATTACGACTGTGAAGGATACCCATGGTAGAAAAACTGTTTTGGACCTTGTCCCATCAAAATATAGGTTAACACCAATAGGTAGATTAGATCAGGATACTACCGGGTTGTTATTACTCACCAACGATGGTAATCTTCACCAGAAATTGTCCCATCCTCGGAATCAAATTCCAAAAGATTATGAAGCAGTGATCGAAGGAAAAATGACTTCATTTCAAAAACAGAAATTGGTTAAAGGAATTTATATTGGCGATAAAGAATATGGAAAAGCTGAGATTGTTTCTCAAGAAACCAAAAAAAGTCGGTCCACCATTATTCTCAGGCTTCGGCAAGGAAAGAAACGTGAGATTCGCCGTATTATGTATCGTTTTAAATTGAAATTATTGACTCTAAAACGTATCCGTTTCGCAGGATTATCATTGGGGGACCTCTCGGAAAACCACTACCGAACCTTAACTGATAAAGAAGTCGAAACTCTAAATAGCTGAGCCCTTATTGCCAAAAATTAATAATCCTTTTCTTGGTTGGGATTCTCATTGAGAGACGGTAATTTTTCCGGCTTATTGAGAATTGAAATTCATGATTATCGCCATAGACGGACCATCAGCATCTGGGAAAAGCACAACAGCTAAAGGGGTCGCAGAAAAACTTGGGATTACGCACGTTGATACAGGTGCTATGTATCGTGCAGTCACTTTGGGGCTCAAACTGTCTGGAATTCATCCTGATGATGATGCAAGTGTGTGTCAGTACTTATCAGAGATAGAACTCTATTTTGATGCAAATAACAAAATACATTTAAATGGGGTTGATTTTTCCTATGAGATCCGGTCCGGGGATATCTCATCAAGGGTTAGTGCCGTAAGTGCAATCCCGGAAGTGAGAGAAAAAATGGTGATTACTCAACGGCGAATCGCCGGGGAACAGAATTGTGTATTGGAAGGCCGCGATATAGGAACGGTTGTATTTCCCAATGCAGAATTCAAGTTTTTCCTAATTGCGGATATTAATGTCCGGGCGAAACGTCGGTTAATAGAACTTGAAAAGATGGGTGAAACTAAATCGATTTCTGAGCTAATCGAAGATATCAGACGTCGAGATCAACTGGATTCATCCAGGGATCATTCACCGTTAATTCAGGCGGAGGATGCAATCCCTATCGATACAAGTGAACTCACGATCAATGAGCAAATAAAAAAAATAATAAACCATATTAACCATAACAAATAACAAGGAAACATCATAAGCATGTTTGAAGAACATATTGTAGAACAGGCAGTGGAAGAGACTTTGGAAACAGCTGTAGAAACAGTTGTAGAAGAAGCCAGCGTGGAAGCGCCTTCTGCCCCGGCCGAAACTGTAGCCGAAATCAAAGATTATTTAAATCCAGAACTATTTCACGATATTCGTATTGTGGGTCAATCTGAGATTAATGCCCATAATAGTGATGTTGAAGTAAGTCCCGAATTAGAGAAATTATACTCTAGAACCCTTGGAGACATTACGGAACACTCTTTAATCAATGGCCGAGTTGTGGGTATGAATGAGAGGGACGTACTGATTGACATTGGATTCAAATCTGAAGGAATCATCGATCGTCACGAATTTGACGAAGGAGAACTCCCGGGGATTGGAGATCAAGTAGAAGTCTATCTTGAGTTCATTGAAGATGCTAGCGGAAATACAATTCTTTCAAAAGAAAAGGCAGATTTCATGCGGCGTTGGAAAGAACTTCGTGATGCATTCGAAGAGCAAACTATTATTACCGGAACTATCGTCCGCCGTATAAAAGGTGGTTTGATCGTTGATCTTGGCGTAGTTCAGGCATTCTTGCCCGGCTCACAAGTGGATGTGCGTCCAATCATGGATTTTGATGTTTACCTTGATAAGGAAATTGAGATCAGGCTTGTGAAATTTAATGAAGCACGAAAAAATATCGTTGTTTCGCATAAAGTGATACTCGAAGAAAGCCTGAAAGAACAACGAGAAGCCTTATTTAAAGAGTTAGAAGTTGGCTCCATTCTTGAAGGTCGAGTAAAGAATATCACCGATTTTGGGGTCTTTGTTGATTTGGGAGGCATTGATGGTCTCCTGCATATCACAGATTTATCCTGGGGCCGTGTGAATCATCCGTCTGAAGTTTTGGAAATGAATGACAATATTACCATTAAGGTTATTGAATATGATGAAGAGCGGAAGCGGGTTTCACTTGGACTTAAACAACTTTCCCCTCATCCTTGGGAGGACGTGGAAATCAAATATCCCATGGGAAATGTTGTGACCGGTAAAGTTGTTAGCCTGACCAATTATGGCTGCTTCATTGAACTCGAACCGGGAGTAGAAGGATTAATCCACGTTTCAGAAATCTCCTGGACAAAACACATTAAGAATCCGTCAGAAGCGTATTCCATGGGTGATGAAATTGAAGCAAAAGTTCTCTCTATTGATGTGGATGAACATAAGATTAGCCTTGGAATTAAACAACTCCAACCAGATCCATGGGATGAAATTGAAGATAGATATATGGTTGGGACTATCCAGAAATGTAAAATTCAAAATCTTACACAATTCGGTGCATTTGCAGAATTGGAAGAAGGCATTGATGGCTTAGTTCATGTATCTGATCTTTCTTGGACAAAAGTGATAAAACATCCTAAAGAAGTTGTTGAAAAAGGTCAGGAAATCGAAGTACGTATCTTGGAAGTATCTCGCGAAAATCGTCGAATTTCTCTTGGCTATCGTCAAGCCTTTGATGATCCATGGCCTGGAATTATCGATTATTACCAAGCAGGGAATGAAGCGAGTGGTGAAATAATTCGGGTTTTGGATAAGGGTATTATTATTCAATTAGAATTGGATGTAGAAGGAATTATCCCATTTGGGAAAATGTCGAAACGGGATCGCAAATCGCTGGCAAGTCAATATGAAGTCGGCGCAAATCTTTCGGGTATTGTGATGAAAGTAGCGCCTGAAGATAAAAAAGTTGTCCTATACAAAGAGGAATTGGCCGGTACTGGTAAAACAACATCTGCAACGGATGAAGTTAAACAGTATTTAAAGAACCAAGATACTGATTCAAGTGAAAAGCTTGAATTACCTCAGGAACTCTTGGAATTGGCTAGCCAAGCTGAAAAGGATGGCGTACCAAACGAATCGTTGGATTCTGAATCTGAAACTGAAACTGAAGTAGAAAAATAATCGGTTTTCAATGGGTAAAGTCATCTCATGGCTATGAAAAGACCCGTTGATTCTTTATTTGGTCAAAGAATAGCCCTACCTTTTGGGGCTTTTAGCTTGGCTTTACTGCTATGGGTATTCGTTGTTTCAGAAAACGAATATTCTATAGTAATGGATTTACCAATAGAAGCCCGCAACTTAAATGTCCAAAAAGCACACCGAGAGGAAGTCCCCCAATTTGCTAACGTTCGGTTAAAAGGAACCGGTCGCGACCTTTTTAAAGCATTTCTTCTTAAAAAGTATGCTGGATTCAAATTGGTATTGGATCTTGAAGGTATATCTAAGGAATATGAGTTTGTCTTGAATGAGTATTTCGAAAAATATCCTCAAAAGGTCGTCCTACCTTCAAAATACAATGTATCTTTTGTTGAGGTAGTCTACCCAAATAGAATCCAGATCAGCTTAGATGAATATCAAGTTAAAACCGTGCCGGTTTTATCCAATTTGATTGTACGTCCTGCACCAGGATATATTCAAGTGGGGAAAACAGTATTCTCTCCTAGGGAAATTGAGATAGCAGGTCCAAAAGAAGAATTGGCCTTAATTAATCATGTTGAAACGATCTTTGATACACTTGTTGGAACTACGACATCCATCAAAGGACACTTAGATATTGCTATATTAGGTCGATTAATTGAGTATTCAGAAAATGAGGTTGAGATCAATTTGGACATCCAAGAAATAAGTGAACGAATCATTGTGGATATACCTGTCAGAGTAGTCAATATTCCAGATAAAATCAGGGTATTCCCTTCTCCGCAAACCGTATCCTTAACTGTTGTAGGTGGCGTACAGCGTATCGCCAAATTGAACCCGGAAGAGGTTCAAATTGTTATTAATTTTAATAATTGGAATCGCCAAATTCAATTTTATGAACCACAAGTAAATATACCATCTGATGTATTAGAATGGCGGGACATTTCGCCCAGAAGTCTTGAATTGGGTGTTGCTCGTGAAGTCCAATGACCCTTTTGGGCATAGAAACATCCTGCGATGAAACAGCGGCAGCTATTTGTCGCCAGGGACAAATTCTTTCCAGCATTGTCAGTTCTCAGGTTATTCATGCCAAATATGGGGGTGTGGTACCAGAGCTAGCCTCTCGAGAGCATGAAAAACTTCTGAATCAAATCGTTCATAAAGCCCTGAAAGAATCCTGTGTTCAAAAACAAGATATTGATGCAATTGCTGTGACATCTGGACCAGGTTTGGCAGGTACATTATTAACAGGTGTTAGCTTTGCAAAAGGGATGGGCTTGGGACTCAATATTCCGGTGATTCCAATTAATCATTTAGAAGCCCACATTTTTGCGAACTTTTTAGCAGATCCGACGTTGAAATACCCGTTTGTCTGTTTATTAGTTTCAGGCGGTCATACACAATTATGGTACGTTCAGGGAATAAATCAATATAAACTCTTGGGTGAGACTAGGGATGATGCAGCAGGAGAAGCATTTGATAAAGGTGCAAGAATCCTTGGACTTGGATATCCGGGTGGACCTGCTATCGAAAAGGAAGCTAGGGAAGGAAATCCATTGGCGCATCGATTTCCGCGTGGGCTCATGGGAAAAGAGTCACTTGAATTCAGTTTTAGCGGTTTGAAAACATCTTTACTTTATTTTATGTATGATTTTCAAGAAAGTGATAACATGACAAAACGGGATGTGATCGCCAGTTACCAGCAGGCGATCATCGATACCTTGGTTGAAAAAATGAAACGAGCTTTGAAAATAACAAAAGCAAAAACCTGTGTTATCGCTGGTGGCGTTGCAGCCAATAAATGCCTGCGGAATCAATTGACGGATTCATTAGGAAATACGAGAATTCTTTTCCCGGAATTATCCTATTGTACTGATAATGCTGCTATGATCAGCTTTTTAGGTGAATTGAAATATAACTCCGATAATATATATTCCTTGGATTTCGGAGTACAACCCAATCTAAAACTTGCTTAAATGTGAATTTAATCCTGTCACAGCCCAACTCAGAATTTTGGTTAATATTATTTTTATGCCTCATTGGCTTTATTTTTTCTTTCTATCAAGTAAGTGATCAAAAAAAACTCCGTCCAATCATTTTTCTACGTGGGATTTTAATATTCATTCTGGTACTATTATTTTTGGATCCTAAAGTTGAAGTGACTACTGAAAATTCTAATGATATGAAATGGTATCTTTATTTGGATCGTTCCTTAAGTATGTCATATCATACCCATCCCTCAGTGGGATCTCTTGTTTCAGGTGTCGATCAGATTCTTGAAAAAATTGAACGGAAAAACGTCCCAGTAAAAATTTTCGGTTTTGGTTCTGATTTGGATACAAGTTGGACCGTTGGTGATAAGCAGATTCGAGATGGTTCAACAGATCTTGGGCAGGTTTTGAATCATATTAGGTCTCATGAAAAAAATGATCTTGCAGGGTCAGTTATCATCACAGATGGACAAGTAAATCTGGGAGCGGAGATTCCTTCAGAGAATTTGAATATTAATTCCCCGATTCATATTGTGGGTGTAGGAGATGAAACTCCATTAGTAGATGTCTCCATTCATGCCATTGATGCTCCACCAGTTATTATCAAAGGGGAGAATGCTGACTTGGATGTGACAATTTCAAGTCATGGAACTGTGAATGAACGGCTGAATGTCACAATTTATTCAGGGAAAAAGTTAGTAGGATCAAAAGTGGTAACCGTCTCCGGCGATGGGAGTTTAGAACGAGTTCGATTTCGAATAAATCCAACCCAATCCGGGGAAATAAAATATAGGGTACAAGTAAATGCACTCTCTGAAGAAATCAATATACAAAATAATAAACAGATTGTACCAATTCAGGTATTAAAAAATGAATACACCATTGCTCTGATAACTGGAGCACCTAATCTTAATACACAAGTTATTAAACAGATCCTTTCAAAACATTCGGAATATCGAATTGACCATTTTATTTTTCGTCCAGATGGTTATACCAGGAATCTAAAATCATTTTGGGATACAAAATATGACTTGATCCTTTTTGATAACCACCCCATCGAAGAAAATGCAAAAGAATGGCAATCTTATATAAGGATTTTTGCAAAGAAATTAGTCTCCCACCAATCCAGCCTTGCCATTATTGTAGGGAATGAAACTCATGAAAAATCCTTGGCATCTTTTTTAGGTTTAATGGATATGACTATTAATAAGCCACTTATAGAATTTGGATCACCCTACGAATGGGAATTGAGTCCAAGGTGGGATAACTTTTTTCCATTTCATAGAATTAATTTTGATAATATGGATCTTACAAACCTGCCACCAATTCTGCTACAATTTGAGGTAGATTCGTCTCAAGGGATTCCCTTAGCGCATTTTTCTATTTCAGACGTTGAAGTACCATTACTCATGGTTGGGGAGAAATCATCTTTAAGGTTTATGGTTTGGACATCTCCAGAGTTAAATACTGTTTATTATAAAACACGAGACTCCCAAGTGTCTGATCTTTCTCAACAAATATTTGACCCTGTTTTTTCTTGGTTAATGAGAACAGGAAATGGACAAGATTATTATTTCAGATCAGAAAAAAATTCGTATCAACAAGGAGAAAGAGTTACTGTTAAAGGGAAAGCCATTCGGGATGATGAAACAATTATGGAAGGATTTGTCCATGTATCAAACAACGGGCAAAGGATTAATTCAAAACCCATCACTTATGATCATAATACTGGGTATTATACAGGGCAATTCTGGGCGTCCAAATCTGGACAATTGGATTACGAGGTTGAATTCATGAATGGTGATAAATCTATGATAGTAAATCAAGGATCAGTTCAGGTCCAAGAGAGCCAAGTTGAATTGAATCATGTTTATTTAAATAAGGATCCATTGAAAAAATTGGCTGAATTAGGTGATGGCACATTTAGGCACTGGGATAACAGGCTATCCTTGATTAATCAAATAAAGCCAATTACAAAATTGGAAACATTTTATTCAAAAGTGGTTCTTCATGACAGCAGGTGGTTGGTGATTTGTATATTGGGACTATTATCAGCAGAATGGGTTTTAAGAAGACGCCTTGGTTTGATGTGAATCTTGGGAACAGATAATGGGGTCTGTAAGTTTAATGCTTATTGTTAAGGAAAAATTGTGAAAAAAATAACTGTAATTGGTACAGGATATGTGGGTCTTGTAAGTGGTGCAGGGATCTCGGATTTTGGTCATCGTGTTACCTGTGCCGATATAATAGAATCTAAAATTAAATTACTTAAGAATGGTGAGATTCCAATTTATGAACCAGGCTTGTATGAACTAGTTGATCGCAATGTAAATGCTGGAAGATTATCATTTACAACGAATGTAGATGAAGCGATCCAGCAAGCAGACGTTATTTTTATTGCTGTGGGGACGCCTCAGAGTGACAATGGTGAAGCAAACATTTCAGCGGTAGAGTCTGTGGCGAGATCTATTGGGAAAAACCTGAATAGTTATAAAGTCATTTGTACAAAAAGTACAGTACCCGTTGGTACCGGAAACATTATATGCAAATTGATTCGCGAAAACATGGTGGATGGAGGCGAGTTTGATTATGTTTCCAATCCGGAATTCTTGAGAGAGGGATCAGCCGTTAAGGATTTTCTCTGGCCGGATCGAGTTGTGATAGGTGCTTCTAGTATTAAAGCGTTTAATATCATGAAGGATGTTTATAGTCCGCTTTATATTAACGAAAAACCTATACTGCACACCAATGTTGCTACAGCAGAAATGATTAAATATGCAGCCAATGCTTTTTTAGCGCTCAAGATCAGTTATATCAATGAAGTGGCGAACTTATGCGAAGCGGTTGGCGCAGATGTTCACTTGGTCGCAAAAGGTATGGGACAGGATGGGCGGATCAGCCCCAAATTTTTACATCCAGGTCCGGGATTTGGTGGCTCCTGTTTCCCGAAGGATACTCAGGCATTTGCAACTCTTTCCCGTAAAAAAGGTGTGCCTATGAATACAATTGATGCAGCTATTACCACTAATAATATTCAGAAAACAAGGATGGTTGAAAAATTAAAAAATTTGATCGGTGGTGATTTCTCTGGGAAAACAATTGGTATATTGGGATTAGCTTTCAAACCGAATACAGATGATGTTCGTGAATCGTCTTCCATTGAAATGATTCAATCTATTTTAGATGGTGGTGGGAAAGTAAAGGCTTATGATCCCATCGCGAATAAATCTATGCAGAATATTTTCCCCGACTTGAATTATGTACATTCTTGGGAGGAAACATGTGATGGTGTGGAAGCAATGGTAATCATGACAGAGTGGAACGAATTCAGAGGTATGGATTTGAAAAAATTGAAAAAGCTCATGAAAACACCTCTGATTTTAGATACACGAAATATTTTAAGCATGGATAAATTATCTGAATATGGATTCCAATTTGATAATGTGGGTCGAAAAACAGTTTTATGATTGTTGAAAATACATCACTTGATGGTGTGAAAATAATTACACCTACTGTTTTCGAAGATGAACGAGGTTATTTCTTTGAATCCTATAAAACGCCTATTTTTAAGAAAAATGAGCTCCCAATCAATTTTGTTCAGGATAATGAGGTAAAGTCAACCAAAGGAGTACTTCGTGGACTTCATTATCAATTTAACCGCCCACAGGGGAAATTAGTCCGTGTTGTTTCCGGAAGTATTTTAGATGTAGCAGTTGATATTCGAAAAGGATCACCCACATTTGGACAATCTGAAATTGTTCATCTAACTGTTGAAAATAGAAAAATGCTATATATTCCTGAAGGGTTTGCACATGGATATCTTGTGACATCTTCAGAATCGATTGTGATATACAAATGCACCGATATTTATGATCCAAACGATCAATTTGGTATTATTTGGAATGATAAAACAATTGGGTTGGATTGGACCTATGATTCACCAATTTTGTCAGAAAAGGATCTCATGCTTCCAGCATTAAATAACCAACAATTTTTACCGGAATATTAAATGAAAAAATGTCTAGTTACTGGTGGATGTGGATTTATTGGATCTAACTATATTCGAACAGTCCTTGATAGGGAAGAAGATCTCCATATAGTTAATTTGGATAAATTGACCTATGCGGGAAATATCCAAAACCTAAATGGTATTTCATCAAATAACTTAACAATAGTTAAAGGTGATATTTGCGATGTGGATCTTGTTAATTCCCTTTTTGAAAAGTATCAATTTGATACTGTAGTCCATTTCGCAGCAGAGAGTCATGTGGATCGTTCCATAGAAGGTCCAGCAGAATTTATTCAAACCAATGTGGTTGGGACACTCAATTTATTGGAGCAATCTCGGTTTTTTTATAATAAAACTAATAATGATAATTTTCGGTTTCTACATGTTTCTACCGATGAAGTATATGGCTCATTAGGTGATGATGGAAAATTTCTGGAAACCACACCTTATGACCCAAGTTCGCCCTATTCAGCATCTAAGGCGGGTTCGGATCATTTGGTTCGTGCATGGAATCGTACCTTTGGATTACCAACCTTGATTACCAATTGCTCAAACAATTATGGCTCATACCAGTTTCCGGAAAAACTGGTTCCGCTTATGATCATTAATTGTCTTCAAGGAAACCCACTTCCTGTCTATGGAAAGGGAGAGAATGTAAGAGATTGGCTTTTTGTTGGGGATCATTGCGATGCAATTCACACGGTTTTAGCCAAAGGTGAAATAGGTGAGACATATAATATCGGTGGAAATAATGAGATTAAAAATATAGATGTGGTTACTATCATTTGTTCTCTTTTGGATGAAATCTCTCCTCGCAAAAATGGATCTAGCTATTCTGATTTGATTACATTTGTTAAAGATCGACCCGGACATGATTTTCGATATGCCATCGATGCTGGAAAAATCCGAAATGATTTAGGATGGTCTCCAAATGAATCATTTGAAACAGGGATTCGAAAAACAATTCATTGGTATTTGGATAATCAAAACTGGTGGAAGACGATTCAGGATAATAATTACAGACAGGAAAGATTAGGAGTTATAAAAAAATGAAGGGTATTATTTTAGCAGGTGGTAGCGGTACTAGGCTTTATCCGGCGACAAGAGTTGTGTCCAAACAACTCCTGCCAATTTATGATAAACCTATGATATATTATCCTCTCTCTACATTGATGTTATCAGGTATCAGGGATATTTTGATCATTTCAACACCAGAAGACACTCCGAGGTTCGAACAATTGTTTGGGAATGGTCATCATATTGGTCTCAATCTTTCTTATACCATCCAACCATCACCGGATGGATTAGCACAAGCATTCATTCTGGGAGAAGATTTTATAGGAGGTGATCCTGTAACTCTCATTCTAGGTGATAATATATTCTTCGGCCATGGCTTGGTAAGCATGCTGGCAAAGAGTGTTTTAACAGTAGAAGAAAAGGATAATGCAGTTGTATTTGGGTATGGTGTAAAGGATCCCCAAAGATATGGTGTGGTGGGTTTCAACGATGTAGGACAAGCCACGAGTATCGAAGAAAAACCCAAAAACCCAGCATCAAATTATGCTGTGGTTGGATTGTATTATTATCCTAATGATGTAATTGAAATAGCTAAAAATGTAAAACCTTCTTCTCGTGGGGAATTGGAGATTACTTCAGTTAACCAAGCCTATTTAAATCAAAGCCGTCTTCGTGTTGAACTCATGGGTCGTGGGTATGCTTGGTTGGATACAGGGACTCAGGAAGCTATGAATAATGCATCTAACTTCATTAAAACGATTGAGGATAGGCAGGGATTAAAAGTGGCATGTTTGGAAGAAATCGCTTTTAATCAAGGGTTTATTGATCATTCGGGTTTGGAGAAATTGGCTAAAACATATACTAATGAATACGGCGAATATTTAAAAGAGCTTTTGGTTTAATCAAATGAAACGGGTGTTATAGCAGACACCCCAATCACAATTGAAAATTTAGATAAATCTGGAATATTATTATTTGGTGAATACGGATCAAAGCCAGGATTTTGCCAATCGATCCATTCACAACCAAATCTAAGAAAGACTTTATTATCTACAAATCCTTTTTTACAAATAAGAGACGCAACTATTCTTTCTTCAGTTTCACCTGAATCTCGCTTATTAACAATATCATTATACTGATCCTCTAACATTTTATCAGTGAGTTCCCCCCGTTTAACACGTGAAATAAATGATCTTATTTCCATTCCTTTTAAAGGAAAATTGTATGAAAAATAGGATTCTTCTGCGTGGGGTCCTGCCCAAAACCCTAGTGAATAATTGTATGAATAAGAATCATTGATAGGAAAACGATGACGATATACTCGATGATCTGTCCAAGTATACTCAGCCCTGAATTCATCCTTTTCTTTAAAAATACTACTCCCTACCATTCCAAATTGATAGCCAAACCAATTTCGATTATTCTCATCAAAGGTCCATTCAGGTCTCCACTCATCTACAAATAATGACCCATAAATATCCCAATTGTCTTTCATTCTCCAAATAATTTCACCGCACATTTGTACGTTATCAATATCCCCGGTGTAATGCTGCATTGACCAGAATGGAATAAAAGGAAGAAGGTAATGTACATCAATAGTTCTATCACCAAATATTACGGTTTCCATAGCATTGAATATGAAAGAGGAAGATGGTTTCCAAATAATTCGATGTGCAGCAATTGAACGAGAAAAGAAAGTATTTCTTGAGCCGACATTATTATACAAATCGGTTGAACTTGAATCCACAATTTGACTTGATAAGGACCCAATTAAATATTCTAATGTTAGGGTCTTGGACATTTTCCATGAAAATCCTGCTTGTGGGTAACTTGGTAAATTATTTGATAGAATAAGAGAAGAATTTCCGTGTCCCCAAGATTGGTTGTACTTTCCAAATGAGGCTAAAAATGTATTCGTTTGGTATGCAATTTTCAAATTGGATGATTCAAACCACGTGTCCTGACTTTCAATAAATCCTCTTTTCATTTCAATATTTAATTCTGGATTTAGGAACGTTGATTGATAGGCTAATTCGTGAGCAGATGTAAATTGAAATAAACCGGTAATAGAAAATAATCCTTCTTTTTTGGATGCTCCCAATCCAATAGTGGCAAGAGATGTTTGACCTTTATCATTGAAATGATGGATAGAACCGGTAGAAAAATAATTTGCAGAAAATTGTGGGAAAAAAGTAAGTGGTATATCTCCACCAGCTAGAATTTCAAGAGCAGTTAGGAGGCATAAAGTATATTTCATGTTGTTAATGGGTGAATGACCGGAAAACAAATACAATTGTCAGTATAAGAATAAGGATATCCAAACTCAGGTCTCGGTGTTCAATATAGAGTAGATCATATTCTGGATTGTCATGGATTTCAGCATTCCGAGCTGGACTTACTTGCCAAAGTCCTGTAATTCCAGGCATAACGGACAATCTTTTTTTCTCATAGGATTCGTAAGTGTCGACAATAAAGGGCATTTCAGGGCGAGGCCCGACTAAACTCATTTCACCTTTTAAAACATTTATTAATTGTGGAATTTCGTCTAAACTCAATTTGCGTAACCAACGACCAAATGATGTTATTCGGATATCATCTTTGTCTGTAGGGCAATGGGCATATTTTTTAGAATCAGTTTTCATAGTTCTAAATTTGAAGATCTTGAAAGATTCCCCATTTAAACCAATACGAGATTGAGTAAAAAATATAGGGCCGCTACTATTAATCTTTATAACTAAACCAATAAAAAGCCAAAGTGGGAAAGTAATAGAAATTCCAATAAATGCGATTGAAAAATCTAACATTCGTTTAAATAAATCATAAAACGGTTTTGGATCAATTTTTTGCTGCGTGGTTGATAAAAGGGGGAGCCCTGCAACATCCTTCAATTTATATGGGTTACTTTCAAAAAGTTTTTGTGTCGGATGAAAACTCATCGCTACATGGTGCCGGTTAGAGATATCCATTAAAGATAGATTTATTTCTGGTTTTGGCTCTTTGATTGCTACAATAATATGGTCAATCTTATATTCTTTTATAATGGATTCTACATTTTCTAATCCTCCTAGAACTGGAATTGGATTATCAATTGTATATCCTGTATGAATTCTATCATCCACAAATCCAACAATATTTAAGGGTGCGGCTGAGAGTTTTTCAACTGCAGATACAAATGCCTTCCCAACAGTTCCGGCGCCATATACCAACACATTTTCCTGATTCAAATGGTGAAAAAGTTTAGCTTCAATTAATTGGACTAAAATACGTGAAAAAATTACTATAATTGGGATTGTAACAATGAAGGTAACAGATATAATTCTGGGAATTTGGTACTTAATAGTATATGCCAATACAATGTAAATCACGACTGCCTGTAACACACCCTTGATAACACCTTTTAGACGCTGAATTCCCGCAAAGTCTCGTTTCTTTCTGTAGGCACCATTGTTGTATAATACATAAATGAATAACAAATATGCCAAAAAAACTTCGAATAAGGTTACATCAAAAACGGATCTTGCAAAGCCAAATAACCCAGTATTGTATAACATAATACAAAAGAAAAACACACCCCAAAATGATAGACTATCGGCAAGAATAGTTAAGATCCAATTGACTGTTTTTGATTTTATGGTATTACTCATATTTGTTGATTTTGTATTTGAAATTTAACTCAATAGGTCCAACGTTCAACCATTGACATTATTAGATAGAATTTGGTCGAAATAATGAATTGTTTTATCTAATCCTTCTTTCAATTGGGTCTTCGGCTCCCAATTAAGCTCTGACTTTGCAAATGAAATATCAGGTTGCCGTTGTTTAGGATCATCTTCTGGTAGAGATTCAAAAATAATTTTGGATTTAGATCCAATCTGGTCAATGACGATTTCTGCAATCTCCAATATTGTGTATTCAATAGGATTCCCCAGGTTCATTGGACCGGTAACACCTTTTTCTGTTGTCATGAGTCTTAGAATTCCTTCCACAAGGTCATCTACATAACAAAAGGATCTTGTTTGATCTCCTTTACCATAGACAGTAATGTCTTTCTCAGTCAAAGCCTGTACAATAAAATTAGAAATTACACGACCATCATCAGGACGCATTCTTGGGCCATAGGTATTAAAAATCCTTCCAACTTTAATATCCAAATTGTGCTGACGAAAGTAGTCAAAGAATAAAGTCTCAGCACAACGTTTCCCTTCATCGTAACAACTTCTCGGTCCGATAGGATTGACATTCCCCCAATAAGATTCCTGTTGAGGGTGCTGGGTTGGGTCTCCATAGACTTCACTGGT
>CAWVTW010000015.1:0-19300 GCA_963933175.1 uncultured bacterium | reverse complement strand
ACCCGGAAGAAATATCAATGGACAATACCAATGATTTGGAATTATTTATCCATTCGACCCATGGAATCATTGATTCTCTTAATACACCCTTGAATCCAGTACCTAATAAACCATCAATGATTAAGTCTGGTATTTTAAAACCTGGGAGTGATTCCCCAAAAGTTATAAAAATCCCTAAGGATTCACACTTCAAGTAAAAGTTTAATGAATCACCATTTATTTCATTATTTTTATATAAGGAGTGTATTTTTACGTTATAATTATTCTCAAATAAAACCGTAGCCGCTGCAAATCCATCTCCACCATTATTGCCTTTTCCACTTAAAATTAATATAGAAGAATCATGAATATCGGATACCATTTCCATAGCTTCTTCTGCAACTTTTTTCCCCGCATTCCCCATGAGTTTTTCGATAGGTCCCCCCATCTCAATCATGGAAACTCTATCCAATTCACGAGCCTGACCAGTGGTTAGTAATTTCATTCAAGCGTGTAGATAGCTGATGCGATAGCGTGGGAGTTTGTGTGAGAAATGGAGACTTTACACTTGCCACCAAATTTTATATCTATCACTACAATAGGTTCACCAGTTTTCGATGATAGTATTTCAATAGATTCAAATGAGATTGGATCATCCATACCTGATGATTTCAGCGCTTTCATTATTGCTTCTTTAGCTGCGAATCTACCTGCATAATGAATTTCCGGATTTGCCTTGGATCTACAATAGTCCTGCTCAGTTTTTGTATAGATACGATTCAGAAACCGTTCGCCGGTTTCTTGGATAGCGGAACGAATCCTGGCGACTTCCACCAGGTCCGTTCCAATAAAAATATCAGCCACTACTGTTATGCTCGTTAATAATGCCTACGAGTTGGTAAATATCATTTAAATCCCAATCAGCTCCGGAATTAACTGTTCCAAACGTATCTCCATACCGCGCGAACGCTGTTTTCATTCCAATCTGTTGGGCACCGACAACATCCCTCTCCGGCCAATCGCCAATCATAATTGTTTCTTCTGGTCGAAGTCCCATGCCATCCAAGGCCAATTGAAATGGTACTGGTGAAGGTTTTCTCTCACCACTATCGTCATAGGTGATAACCACATCAAAATAATGGTATAAATTTAGATAATAGATACGCATCCATGCTTCACGACTTGGCGCATCAGAGACAACGCCCAATTTGATACCAGATTTTGTAAGAGCCATGAGCGTTTTATTTACATTGGGATATGCCATAAGATTTGCTTCCCTGGCTCGTCGATATGCTACAATGCCGGCAGCGAGAAATTTATTATCCACATGACCAATGGACTTTTCTAAAAAAACATCAAATACCTTTTGATTTTCCCAACCAAATTCTTCGTAAATCGAATTGATTTCGATATAAGATTTATCTTCATTTACTTTCAATCCTGCTTCAATCATACCTCTGATTGCAGCCTTTACAGCAAATTCCTTCATTTTCATGAAATCCAAGAGCGTATTGTCTAAATCAAATACAACACCTTTGATCATCAAATCAGACATATAATCTATTTTTCATATTTTTCTGGATTATTGATCTCGTCGATCTTGCGCTCGGCCATTTCCCGCCAATCCCTATCTTTTCGAGCTTCATCAAAATATTTTTTAGCACGAGTTTTGTTTCTCCTGCCCATCTCAGCCAGACCAAATTCTAACCATCCACCACCAAATTTCCGATTAAGATCTACACAGGATTGTGATGCAGAAGTTGCATTGTCCCATTGTTTTAATTGATTATAAGCTGCAGCCAAATTAAAAAACTTAAAATAATCTTTCTCATCCAAAGATGTAGCCGTAACCAAATTCTTTGCTGCAAGTTCAAACTTTTCCTGTTCGATGTAAAGTAATCCCAAACGCATAAATCCATCAGCATAGCCAGCATCTATCTGTATTACTGTTTTCAGAATATCTTCTGCTAATTTATATTCATAATTATCTGTATAAAGTTTACCAAGGTTTCCATAAGCTTTCGAATAGCCGGGATTAATCTCAATCGCTTTAATATAATGGGCAATAGCTTCGTCAGTATTCCCATCAGACTCGTACGCCGTTCCAAGAGTAAACCATGTTTTATCATGGTCAGGTTTTATATCTAAAACTAGCTGCAAATATTCTATAGCCTTTTTAGAATTACCCAGTTTCTTTTCCAACACACCCAATTGGTAATACGCAAGATAAAAACCCGAATCGAACTTCAACGCCTTTTCATAATAGCCAGTTGCTTTCCCCAGATTTCCTCGTTTATACGCTTTGTTTCCAGCATTTAAGAACTGTTTTGTAACATTATCTAGACCTTTCTTTGCCTTAACATGGTCCGGGTAGATATTAATTGCATTACTGAAGTGACTTGCAGCCCCCTCAATATCCTTTTGTCGAAACCGTGTCATCCCTTTATAAAACTCAGCATCTGGAAAATAAGGATGTGCTTGGGAAATTGCGTCGTATTCTTTCATCGCTTCTTCGTACATTCTTTGCTGAACGTTTCGTTTCCCATTTTGTACATGTTCTATGATTTTTCCAATCTGGTTAGCCCATTCTCGAAAATCTTCATCAGCCTGTACCGCCTGATTCGAATATTCATTTGCTTTATTCAAATCTCCCTTATGCAGGTGCAGTTTTGATAAAGCCTGCAAAGCGGGTGCAAAAGATGGATCTGCCTGAAGCGCTGAATTAAAGGATAATTCTGCATCAGAATAGTCACCAGAAGATAATTGTGATTCTCCTATGCTCAATAAACCTTCCGGATCTTGTGCAAAGGTCGGGGTAATTGTCAAAAGGAGTATAAATGTTCTCAAACTAGACACCATGGTTACCTCATTCTCTCTTTAAAGTTTAATTTGAAAAATATTGAAAATTTCGGGGTCATATTTTAATAAATGTTCTTGAAGGATAGCACAACTGAAACGCTATTCCCCGGTAGGTATATTGTCTACTTTTTTATTAATTGCCTTAATATCGCCTTCCAATGAATTAATATCATTATTCAGACTGGTGACTTTACCTTTTAGCTTTGAAAATTCATCTTTGAAATCATTTAAATCATTTAAAATATTTTTCCGTGCTCTTAATGATTTATTATCCTGATCATCAAGCGTTTGACTAATCTTTTTCATTTGTTGGTTAAATCCATCAAGCATTTGACCAATTGTTTTTATTTGTTGGTTAAAATCATCTGACATTTCTCCCATCCCAGATGTGAGTTCTTCCGTTTGTGCGTTTAAATTTCCTGCTAATTTTTGAATTGCGTCCTGATTCGATTGTATTCCATCTTCAACTGCTGCAAAACTATTTTGGACTTGTTGAACCTCCTGAATCAAGTTTGCAAGAGATCCAGCCATGATATCAATTTGGTTTTGTTGGTTTTGTTGACCTTCCGTTGTTTTCTGTATGTCTGTATTCATATTGGAAATGGTTCCCGAGATCAAATAGGATTGATCGACCGTCACTTCCAATTTCTTTCTAGCTTTATCGAATTGTTTATGCAGCGTTGAAACTGTATCATCTATGCCCCCCATATTCTGCCTATTGAAAGCAATATCCACGCGTTGATTCACTAAATCATCCTGGACATAGGTAATTTGCTTTTTTTGTTCTCGGCCCTGAGAATGGAGTCGTAAAAGATCAATTTCAAATTCATTCTGTAATACTTCCAAGTTCTTAAATAATTCGTATAGATCATCAAATGCTAAATTCAGGGAGTCATTCCAATGATTCACCTGGCCTGTCAATTGATTCACATGGTTTTGGAAATAGTCCATTCGATCCACCATAAAAGTTAAATCACCTTTTTTTGCGAGGTCTTCTCTCCCTAATATATTCTTTGGAAGGATTTTGATTGTTCCCTGTTCCGTTTTAAGGAAAATTCGTTGTTGATTTTCATTAACAACCTTACCTTGAATAATGGACCCATCTTTCAAAAAGAAAATGGATATATCTTGGGCTAACAATGGCATCGTAGCCAAAAGGAGTAATTGTAAAAATATGAGTTTTTTTATCATCTCAATAGGGTTCTAAAGTCGGGGAATCTAAACCGATGTAATGAATTGGGCAACGATGAAGAAAATAAAAAAGCCCTGGGTTAAAAGGGCTTATTTTTTTAGGTGTACCGAAGGGGGGACTCGAACCCCCACAGCCATAAGGCCACATGCCCCTCAAGCATGCGTGTCTACCAATTCCACCACTTCGGCAATAAAATTATTAGTTGCCGCCAAGATCTAATGTGGCTTCGCCATCGGGTTGGATTGGATCTGTCGCCGGTACAACTGGGCGGTCTTCAGCCGCTTGTTTCACAATTGATGATGATGATGCGTTTGTTGCCGGTCCACTCAACATACTTATTATAACAGCCAGTGAAAGAAATAAAGTTGCGAGCCAAGTTGTGATTCGACTTAAAACATTACCAGCATTCTGTCCGCCAAGAACCGAACTGGCTGCTTGTCCACCAAAAGTACCGGATAAACCACCGCCCTGACTAGCTTGCATCAGAACGACTGATATTAGCATAATGCTAACAATTGTATGTATAATAATTAAAAATCCTGTCATAATGTCCTCAATTGAACGGTTTCAACCGTTCGGGTTATGGATGCAAAAGATTCAACATCTAAACTTGCTCCACCAATTAAAAATCCATTTACACCTGGAATTTGGATTAACTCTTCTGCATTTCCAGATTTTACAGATCCACCATACAAAACGTGAATTGTATCCGATTCAGGATATAATTCCTTTAGTATGTTACGAACCGATGAATGTGCTGACTCAACTTGGTCTGCATTTGCTGTCACACCAGTTCCTATGGCCCAAACAGGTTCATATGCAATTACAATATTTTCAAGAGCTTCAACACCTGCCAATCCTTGTTCTAATTGACTTTTCAAAACCAATTCTGTTTGACCTGCCTCTCGTTGGTTCAATAATTCTCCAATACATAAGATCGGTTTCATATTTCCAGCCAAAACAGCTTTGACTTTCCGGTTAATCCATTCATCTGATTCACCGAAAACATGGCGACGCTCTGAATGGCCGATAATCACAAACTCTGCCCCACAGTCCCGAATCATTGAGACAGAAATTTCACCGGTAAAGGCGCCTGTTTGTTCCCAATGACAGTTTTGGGCTGCAGAATAGAATGGCGGTTTCACATTCAAGTCAAAAAGCCCTGTAAAAGGCGGGGCAAAAATAACAGAAACGTGTTTGATATCCAAAAGTAAATTCTTTGTCAATTCAATGAATGAAGCCCCATCTGATGGGGTTTTATGCATTTTCCAGTTTCCGGCAACGATAGGTGTCAAATTCATATTATATCTCCAAAGCTTTCATGGCAGGTAAATGATTGCCACTTAACAATTCTAATGATGAACCTCCGCCAGTAGAGACGTGGGTCATCAACTGACTTAATCCATATTTTTCAGTGGCTGCAGAAGTATCACCTCCGCCCACAATGACTTTTTGTCCATTTTCTACACAGTTGGCTAAATGGATGCCAATATCCCGTGTTCCTGTGCTGTATCCTTTCTTTTCGAATACTCCCATAGGTCCATTCCAAACAACCGTTTCTGATGAACTTATGATTTTATTGAATTTGGTAATGGTTTCTGGGCCAATATCTAATCCCATGAGATTATTAGGAATATCATTAATCAAAAAAGGCCCCTTTGGCTCATTATCATCCAATGATTTTCCACAGAGCACATCTACTGGTAAATAAAGTTTAACTTGGCTAGTTCTAGCTAGATTCAATATTTTTTTTGCAGTTGAAACCATTGCATCATCTATGAGGGATCCACCTATCTCTTTTCCACGAGCTTTCAAGAAAGTGAATGCCATCCCACCACCAATAATAATGTTATCAGCTTTTTCCATGAAATGGTGAATAAGCCCCAACTTGCTACCAATCTTTGCACCACCCAAAATCAAGGTAAGGGGACGATTCGGTTTTTGGATGAAACGGTCCAGGAAATTAATCTCTTTATCCATGAGCCATCCGATGCCTGCATGCTTGAAATGAGATGCCACTCCCACATTTGACGCATGAGCGCGATGAGCTGTACCAAACGCATCATTGATATAAATTTGCCCATGGCGTGCTAACCTTGAAGCAAAAGTTGGATCATTTTTCTTTTCTCCTGGATGAAACCGTAGATTCTCTAATAGATGAATCTCCCCGGCTTTCAGGCTTAAAGAAGTGTCAATAGCATCATTAGAGGCACAATCTTCAGAAAATTTGATAGGCATTTCCATAAGCCCAGCCAATTCTTCTCCAGCTGGAATCAAACTTAATGTAGGATCCACTTCACCGTCTGGTCTACCTAAATGCGACATAAGGACGACAGCTGCCCCACCATCCAAACAAGTATTAATGGTGGGTATGGATGCCTTAATTCGAAAATTATTGGTAATCTTCTCCCCTTCCATTGGTACATTAAAGTCCACTCGCATGAGGATATTTTTTCCCTTTAAATCAAACGCTTTCAGCGTACGTATCATCTTTTTCCTCCAGGGGTGTTGCCACGGTAAGCGCAACAATTGTTTTTGCTCCGGCATCTTTCAATATGGATGCCATGGATGAAATGGTCGACCCCGTTGTTAATACATCATCCACGATTCCAATGTTTTTATCCGTAACATCCTGATTGAATTTGAATGCTTTTTTCATGTTATTTAATCGTTCTTTTCGGTCAAGGGTCGTTTGAGAAATGGTATGTTTTATCCTTTTCATTAATTTTGTATAAACTGGTTTTTGAATGGCTTGCCCTAATCCAGTTGCGATCCACTCCGCCTGATTAAATCCCCTCTCTCTAAACTTTACAGGATGAAGCGGCACGGGTATCAAATAATCCAATTCCTGAATCCTTTTTTCATGAAGTCGATCTCCTAATAATTTGCCGAGGAAGAAACCAATTCTTGCTCGCTCTTCATACTTTAATGAATGAATGGCAGTTCTTAATTCGTCGCCAAAATCCCAACCCGAAAATGCTATATCAATCCCATCATTCACGGTTAATTCCGGAACCCTGTTCTCAATTGGGAGTGGGGTCATATGTTGAAGACAATCAAGGCAAATAGGATCCTGTGAGAAAAAATCTCCTTCTTTACAGACCAGACACTGATTTGGAAAAATTAAATTTATAAATGTATTCCCCACTGTGCTCAGACTTGGAATAATTGTCAAAATAGCCATATTAGATTCTTGAAATTAGTGGAATTTCTAAAAACATACCAACGTAGATTGGTTGGATATTTCTTTTTCTTTAGAAGGGCGGTAATTTCACCTATGCCTGATTTTTACGTCGGTAACAAATCCAAGATCAATTTCCAGGATCTTATGCCCCACCGCATACATGAGATCTTGCTGGTCGCCAGTGTTTATGATGCATTTATTCTTGAAGAAGATGGTCATCTCACGGAGCAGATTTTGACAGAATATATTGGCATGAATTTCAATTATGCTCCCCGAGTTACCCGTGTTTCCACTGGACGTGAAGCCATAGATATAATGGTTAAAAAGAAATTTGATCTGGTTATTGTCATGCTCCGAATTGAAGATCAAGATCCAATTTCTCTTGGTACTGCCATCAAGGAGCAATATCCCAAAAAACCAGTGATTCTTCTGGTATTTGATGAAACAGAATTAAAACAGCTTCCGAATACAATTACACCTAAATCAATTAATCGTATATTTATCTGGTCTGGTGATGCCAGCGTTTTTCCTGCCATTATAAAGTACGTGGAAGACCGAAAAAATGCTAAGCAGGATATCGGTAAGGGCGATGTTCGCTCAATCTTGTTGGTGGAAGATTCTCCAAGGATGTATTCCATTCTTCTGCCATTGATTTATAAAGAAATTATGTATCAGACAAAGAACTTAGTGAATCGAAGTTTGAGTCAATCCCAGCGATTACTTCATCTTAGAGGAAGGCCTAAAATTATATTAACAACTAATTTTGAAACAGCACAAAATTTTATTAAGAAATATAAAAATAATATGATTGGTGTGATTTCGGATGTGCGATTCCCAAAAAAAGGAATTAATGACCCTGAAGCGGGGTTGAAGTTTGCACAATGGGTTCGGAAGATTGACCCATCCATACCAATTATGCTTCAGTCTACTGACATAGATAACCGTGAAATGGCCAAGCAAGTTAATGCGGCATTTCTACATAAAAGGTCCAATACGCTTCTAACAGATCTACGAGTTTTTATCACAGAAAATTTTGGCTTTGGTGACTTTATTTTTAAAACTTCCAATAAAAAAGAAGTTGGACGTGCCAAATCGATCGATGAATTCATTAACGGAATTAGAGAAATCCCGGTTGATTCGTTATTGTACCATGCAAAAAGTCATCACTTTTCCAATTGGCTCGCTGCAAGAACAGAATTTAAACTCGCTTCAAGATTGCGTCCCATTTATGCCCACGAATTTGATTCAGGTGAATTATTAAGAACGTATTTATTACAGTGTTTAAGCTCTGAAAAAGAAGAAACCGATTACAGAGTACTGGACTATACATCTGCTCGCTTCAAAAAACAAAAATCTGATTTTTTCCGCCTATGTGGCGGTTCTTTGGGTGGAAAAGCTAGAGGGCTGGCATTTGCCAGATCTATGATCAAGCAATCAGGTATTGAGGAAGAATTTGAGGGCGTAACCATTCGGGTTCCAGATTGTGCTGTCGTGGGAACTCATGAATTTGACCAATTCATGAAAGATAATCAATTATGGCAAAAAGCTCTCAAAATCGCGGATAATAAAAAATTAGAAAGAGCTTTTAAAAAAGCTCGCCTTTCCATAGATCTTATTCTAAAGTTGGAATCATTTATCCGAGATCATAAAAATCCATTGGCTGTAAGGTCATCTAGCCTTTTGGAAGATTCTCAATATCAACCTCTTGCCGGTACCTATAAAACTATAATGCTACCCAATAATTCAAGATCAACAAAAAAAAGATTGAATGAATTGATGATAGCTATAAAGAGTGTTTTCGCATCTACATTTAAAGGTGAAGCCAAATCATTATTGGGCTCTACAGGACATAGTATCGAAGAAGAAAAAATGGCTGTTGTCATTCAGGAAATGGTAGGTCAGTCTTACAAAAGCAAGCGGTTTTATCCAACATTCAGCGGTGTTTTAAAAAGTATTAATTATTACCCGGTTTCTTATATGAAACGAGACCAGGGTGTGGCCTATCTTGCATTGGGATTTGGCAGGACAATTGTAGATGGTGAAAAATGCCTTAGAATATCTCCAGAATATCCCTTGATCCTGCCCCAATTTTATTCTGTAAAAGCAACAAAGCAAAATTCTCAAAACCAGTTCTATGGATTACAACTTAAAGCATCTGAGAATAATTCCCATGAAGACCTTCATGCCTTTCCCTTACAAAGCGCTGAAGATGATGGTGCTCTCAAATGGCTTGGCAGCGTGATCTCTAATGATGACAATACCCTCCGAGATTCCTTGTCTAAATCTGGAACTCGGGTCATTTCTTTCGCGCCTATATTAAAATGGAATATGATTCCCCTTGCTGAAATTTCTAAACGGATTTTATCTTTGGGAAAAGCAGCCGTGGGATGTCCAATTGAAATTGAATTTGCTGTCAATATATATAAAGATAAAAAACCAGAATTTTGCCTATTACAGATTAAACCCATTGTATTAACAGGATTAAAATCAATTCAAACTCATTTAACAGATGTAGAAGTATTTTGTAAAAGTCATATCACCTTGGGAGACGGGAAGATTGATCAAATCCGAGATTTGATTGTTGTACGGCATGATTCATTTGATCCTGCAAAAACACCCGAAATTGCAATAGAAGTAGAAAATATCAACCAGAAATTTGGTTTGAAAGAAAATTATATTCTTTCGGGTCCCGGTAGATGGGGTTCAGCAGATCCATGGTTGGGAATTCCCGTTAACTGGAGACAAATTTCACAGGCAAAAATCATTATTGAAGTTGGGCGGAAGGATATGCCAGTAGATCCATCTTTCGGAAGTCATTTTTTCCAAAACATTACCAGTCTACACGTGGCTTACATCACCATTGATCCTAAAAGAAAGAACGATATTTTAAATCTGGATTGGATATCTAGCGATAATTTGAAACAATCTGGGCAATATGTGGATTGGTATCAATTTAATCAGCCTTTTCTGGCGACATTAAACGGAATGACTGGTGATGGGATTATATACCAACCTAAAGAGGACACACCAGAAATGATGGATGAAGAGGAGTCCAGCGGAATCTGATTAATTGCTCCTATTCCAAAGCACAAAGCGTCGCTGTTATTGCGTTTTGTTCGTTACCTAACAGATTCCCAAGTCCCTAAAATTGAGGACTCAAAATGGCCAACAATATATTTAGACTACACCCTGGTCCAGCATGGAGTCTGCAATTTTAATAAATCCTGCAATATTTGCGCCCTTTACATAGTTTACACTTCCATTCTCAGTACCATGGATCACACATGCTTCGTGGATATTTTTCATAATAGTGTGAAGTTTGCTATCAACTTCTTCTCGGCTCCAATTCAATCGCATACTGTTTTGACTCATTTCTAATCCACTGGTTGCTACACCGCCTGCATTGGCTGCTTTTCCTGGTCCAAATAATATACCAGCATCTAATATAATATTCACTGCTTCTGGGTCTGTGGGCATGTTTGCACCTTCTGACACAACTTTACAGCCATTGGAAATCATCGTTTTCGCATTGTCACCATTGATCTCATTTTGAGTCGCGCAAGGCAATGCAATATCACACGGAACAGACCAGGGTCGCTGACTCTCAAGATAGGTTACACCAAATTCATCAGCATATTCTTTGATCCGTCCACGGCGATTATTCTTGAGATCCATAACCCAGGCTAACTTGTCAGCATCAATACCATTCTCATCATGGATAGAGCCCGATGAATCTGATAATGTCACAACTTTTGCTCCAAGTTCAGTTGCTTTTTGAGTAGCAAATTGGGCAACATTTCCTGAACCGGATACTGCCACGGTTTTTCCATTAAAACTGTCACCGACGTGTTTTAACATTTCTTCAGCAAAATAAACACATCCGTATCCTGTCGCTTCGGGACGAATCAGAGATCCTCCCCAATTGAGACCTTTTCCGGTTAAGACACCGGTAAATTCATTCCGTATCCTTTTATATTGACCAAACATGTAGCCAATTTCACGGCCGCCAACACCAATGTCACCTGCGGGCACATCTGTATCCGCACCAATATGGCGACAGAGTTCTGTCATAAAACTTTGGCAAAAACTCATAACCTCGTTATCAGATTTCCCTTTTGGATCAAAATCAGACCCACCTTTTCCACCGCCCATAGGAAGTGTAGTTAAACTATTTTTAAAAACCTGTTCAAACCCAAGAAATTTCAAAATAGAAAGATTGACAGATGGATGAAACCGAAGTCCACCCTTATAGGGTCCAATGGCGGAATTGAATTCCACACGAAATCCACGATTTACTTCTACCTCTCCTCGGTCATTTCTCCAAGGAACTCTGAATTGAATTACCCGCTCGGGTTCAACAATTCGATCTAAAATTTTTGCATGTAAATAAGCGGGATTATCCTGTAAAAAATCCCAAAGAGATTCTACAACCTCATGGACAGCTTGGTGAAACTCTACCTCGCCAGCATTTCTAATGCGAACCTTGTCCATAAATTGATCAATGGATGAATACATTTTTTACTCCTTTATTCAAAAAATCGTGGCCGAAATTACACGTGAAGTTTCAAGGATAAAGTTAATTTTTATCAGTGAATTCTGGTTGTTTTTAAATGAATTGTCCACTTAATACCATTGGATTTTTTCTACTAGAATTTGTCGTAATAAACAAAAATTTTGGCGGAGTAGCTCAGCAATGGAATCATAATCCACTATGCTACCTGTTTATTACTACGTAATGATTACTAGTAATTATTTTTTAATATAATTTCTCCATCTAATAAAACCGTATCAATATTATAAATGCTAACAGGAACTAAAAAATATGAAACTTTATTTTTACTGTGTTATTACTGTTTTGTTTGCCATATCTTGCTCATCAACAAAAGATAAAGAAGCAAATATGTTATCATCTGGAATTGATTTTAATCGTGTGGACACAACTGTCAGGCCGCAAGACGATTTTTATCGCCATGTAAATGGAAAATGGCTAAAGGAGTTTGAACTCCCTGCCGATAAATCCCGATATTCAACATTCACTATTCTTAGAGAAAAAGCTCAAGAAGATGTAAAAACAATAATTGAAGAAGCAGCTGAAAAAGAATCTTCTAAGGGGTCAGATAATCAGAAGGTAGGTGATCTATACCATAGTTTTATGGATACTTCAAGGCTTGAAAAGATTGGTGTAAAGAGTCTTGAAAAAGAAATGGATAAAATATCTAAGATAAATAACTTATCAGATCTTTCGGAGTATATGGCCTATGCGGCTATCATTACAACGGCGCCGTTTGGCGTATATGTTTATATAGACAGTAAAAACCCAACTGAACATGTGACCTACCTTGGACAAAGTGGTCTTGGTCTTCCTAATAAAGGATATTACATGGATGATGATGAAAAGAGTAAAAATATTCGGAAAGAATATGTAACTCACATTGGGAAAATGTTTGAATTATATGGAATGAGTAATAGTAATAAGCTTGGGTCCACGGTAATGGATATTGAAACAAGCTTGGCAAGATTTCATTGGAAGAAAGAAAAGAATAGAGACCCTGAGTTAACATATAATCCATCTACGATGAGTGAATTAAGATCAATGATACCAGGTCTAGACTGGGATAGATGGCTTTCAGCAACAGGCATAGATGGCTTTAATAAAATCATTATTAGTCAGCCAGATTATATAAAAAATATTAATAATATTATTACAAAAACATCTATTGATGATTGGAAAACATATTTCACCTGGTCGTTGCTAGATCGTTTTGCTGGGTACTTGAGCAGTGATTATGAAAAACAAAATTTTTATTTTTATAGTACGGTCTTGAGCGGTGTTAAAAAAATGGAGCCTAGATGGAAACGTGCGGTGAATGTTGTTAGTGCCTCAATGGGAGAAATAATAGGGAAGGTATATGTAGAAAAACACTTTGATCAAAATGCGAAAGATAGAATGATTGATCTGGTAGAAAACCTTCGCAAGGCTTACAAGGTTGGTATCGATGAACTTGAGTGGATGAGTGACTCAACAAAATTGCAGGCCCATTATAAACTGAAAAACTTTAGGCCTAAAATTGGATTTCCAAATAAATGGAAAGATTATAGTCAGCTTTCTATTGAACCTGATAATTTGGTAAATAACATTAAAAATTCAACTTTAGATAGAACCAGAAAAAACAGAGAAAAATTAGGTAAACCGATTGACCGGGAAGAATGGGGCATGACACCTCAGACTGTGAATGCCTATTATAATCCATTACTAAATGAGATCGTCTTCCCTGCAGGTATTTTACAGCCTCCGTTTTTTAATATGGAAGCGGATGACGCGGTAAACTATGGTTCAATCGGTGCTGTCATTGGCCATGAGATGGGTCACGGATTTGATGATAAAGGTTCGATGTATGATGGAGACGGAGAACTCCGAAATTGGTGGACAGACACAGATAAGAAAAAGTTCAAAAAAAGGACCGAGAAGCTGATTAAACAATATGATAATTATACGGTTGTGGATGGGACCCCGGTTAATGGTGAGTTTACACAGGGTGAAAACATTGGTGATTTAGCAGGAATTGTTATCGCCTATAAAGCATACCAGTTATCAAAAAAAGGAAAAGCGACACCCGTGATAGATGGACTGACTGGCGATGAACGTTTCTTCTATGGATGGGGAACAATTTGGGGCTCGAAATCAACAGACGAACAAATGATTAGACAGATAAAGACTGATCCTCATTCTCCTGGTGAGTTTAGAGCTAATGGTCCACTGTTGAATATGCCAGAGTTTCTGGACGTTTTTGGAGTTAGTGCTGATGATGGAATGTATGTTGATCCTGAAAAACGTATAAAAATTTGGTAAAGTAATACTTCGAATTTTAGATCGTTTAAAAATATAAATTAATTTTACCTATATACCAGAGACAGAAGACACACACTGCCTTTCCTTTATTTACTGTTGCAAATCCTATGCTTTTTCATGCATTTAGGTACATATTTAACATTAATTTAAGGGGTTGAAATAACTAGTATTTTAAACCAGTTTATTGACGAGAAAAGCATAATATGGCGGAGTAGCTCAGCTGGTTAGAGCACCGGAATCATAATCCGGGTGTCGGGGGTTCGAGTCCCTCCTCCGCTACTATTTTAAAATAAAGCCTTTATCTATCAATAAATACTCTAGTTAATTATATATTTTTATGTTGAGCAAACATCCTTATTCCCAAAGCAAGGATGCTGCACCCAAAATACCAGCTTGGCCAGGCGGTAATCCCGATTGCAAAACCTTGATCTTTCCTTTCAAATTATCCATCAAATAAGTTTCTAGAGCAATGCGTGTTGGGCCTAACAATCTATCTCCTGCTTGACTGTAGCCACCATAAAGGATGAATGCTTCAGGGCTTAAAATTGTCGCTACCTGCGCCATTCCATAGGCAAGTTTATCCGCTGTGAATTCGTAAAGAGAGATTGCGGACTCTACGCCATTATCAATAGCGCGGTCGATCATTTCCCCTTCAATAGAATCAGGCTCGAGTGATGATAAAAAATCGTCGTCAGGGTTAACCTTTTGTAATTCGATTACGGTTTCTTTTATCCCTTTTGCGGAGACATACATTTCCAGGCAACCTTTCAATCCACAGGAGCAGGCTCGCCCATTTTTTGCTATGGATAGATGGCCCATTTCTCCCGCCAAACTATTAGTACCATAAAGTAAAAGCCCGCCGGTGAAAATTCCACTTCCCAATCCTGTACCAAGTGTAATGACAACAAAATCATTCATGTCAGAAGCAATACCATAATTTCTTTCCCCCAATGCAGCAGCATTAGCATCATTGGTCAAGGAAACATCACAATTAAACTTTTCTTTTAATAGGGTCACAATATCAACGTCTCCCCAACTCAAGTTTGGTGGATCCTGAATGATCCCTGTAAAATGGTTACCATTGGGTGCCCCTACACCTATGCCACATAATTTAAAATCAGAGTGATCTTTTAAAAAAGAATCTAATTTTTCCCCCAATCGGGTTATTAAATTATCTACAGGCTTATTTCCAAGGGTTGGGATCTGCTCACTATGAACTATATTCCCATTTTGACCTACGAAACCATATACCGTATTTGTGCCGCCAATATCTATTCCTAAAACAACGTTTTTCATAACTGTCCTTTATCCGGTAGTATTGCGGTGATAGCGAAAATCGTCTTTTTCATTATTACTTCAACTCAGATCCTTGTCTTACCTTCATTTGAATTACAGGAGGCACGTTCGGCTCCGGTTCAATCACTACCGTTTTAATCACGGTGTTTAAAGCGCCATAATTATCTGATACGGTAAGCTCAAAAACATATTCCCCTGCCGTGCCTTCAAAACTAACTTTACCCGAAAATGGGTTCGGTTTAAGTTCAATTTTTGGTCCCGATTTTTGTTTCCATTTAAATTGGATTTCATCTCCAAGATCAGGGTCAAATGATTCAGTAGCATCCATTATCATGGGGTATGTATCAGTAAGTGGTGAGTTATCATGCTCAACCATGACCTTTACCTTGGATCGCTCCGCCAAGGCCATTTGTTCTAGTTGAGATTTTCTATTAAATGTGACAGGTGACGGTTCATTAGGAACATTGAATGAAACTGCTCTTTTATTATTTGCAGCTTCAATTACATGGGATTCATATTTTTTCCATCCAAAAAGCATTGCTGCCACAAGGATAAATGGTAAAAATGAGAGAAGCCTTTCCATAGTATCTTATTAAAATCAATTATCCAATATAATTATCTTAAATCAAGAATAGTTCTTTTAAGATCCGTACCGTTAAAAGAAGGATTCTGCTGGGATGAATTGGATACTGTCCTGGCGTATTCTGGTACAGCTTTATAGATATATTCTGTGAGTTCCCCTAATTCTAACAAATTATCACCATCATCTGCGCCACCAGCTAACCCCTTTAAGAGAGAATAAGTAAATATACTATGTTTTTTCTCTTTATAGACTTGAGATGATTCTCCATTGGACGCGGCACTCAAAATACAGATCTTGTTAGACATATTTGGGAAATCCCATATGGAACCAACTGATTTTTTTGGATTGATATAGGTAATATCCAAAAACAGAGTGATAGATCGAATATTGCCTAATACCGATAGTAAGGACAAATTACTCACTAATTGTTCCAGAGGATATTTGGTAATATGACGGGTGACTTTTGCATCTTTGGGAATCAGGAGCGGTTTCCCATTTACCCATTCTCCATAACCACGGTAATACAGGAAAATATCCATCTCATCCACATCGGAATATTTTTCCGCAGTTATAATTCTTTTTCGTAGGCTGCCCTGATGGGGATCAAATATATTCCGGAAGTCGTTCTCGGTTGGCCCCCCTTCCATCTGCCACGTTTTCGAAGGTAACAATTGGAAATCAGATAACCCGAATGCATGATTAAAATACTTTCGGACTACATCACCATCCCGAGTCGCATAATCTAATTGGGGATAGTTCCCATCTTCATAGTGCTCAGTGGCTAAAATAATAGCCATGGCATTAGGGTTTTTCCGTCCCAAAGGAATCCGCCGATCCACATCGATTTCCCCCAGTTCATCAGGATAATGCTCAACGTCTTCTGTGCCAATGGATTGTGTTATCAATTCCATGGAAGACCGATAGTGCTTCATTGCTTCAAGATTAAGTTTCTGGAGAACAGTTCGGTTCAAATAATCTGTTAATTCGATATCCACCGAGAAATTATCCTGGAAACTCATAATCGGTACTTCAATATCCATATAATCTCCGGGATTAAATGCAGGTAGGCTAACATTTCCTGTGAAATCCGGTGTAGTGAAAGATCTATTTTCCGTAATCTTTACATGGACAGATTCAGATTCCCCTTCTCCAACATTCTGGATTCTGATTATTAAATTAACAATCTCATTTATAGGTATATAATGGGTACCAAAATCATTTGAAATCGCAAAATCAGCCACAATCAGTTTTGGTGGAATCACTGATTTTGTTTCTACCTTGAACAGATATGGGTCATCTAGTATTATTCCATTAATAGATGAAACTTGTAATTCAAATTCATGCTCTCCCGTTTCTACTTGTAATAACCCTTCCATACTAATTTTACCAAACTCAATTCTGCCTGCTTGAAGTGTGTCAATAACAGCAGGTTTACCCACTAATATATTTTGATTTGAATCATGAGAAATAATCGACATTTTCACTTGGTGAGCTGGACTTTGTCCATCATTAAAAAGGGCAAATTGTAATATACCTGTTTCCCTAGAATCTATTACACTATTGCCGGAAGGTTCGATGAGAGTCATTTTCTGTATAGTAAAATGGGGTGGATCCAATACAACATTACATGCAGAAGAAGAAAGTTCAGTCTCTTCTCCTTCCGAATCTAATGCTGAGATCTGATAGCATTTATCAACGCCATAATCCAAATTTTGAACAGTGAATTGGGTAGATTTTACCTGATTAATAAATAATAGAGAATCCTGGTCAACTTTTTCATAGACCTTGTAATTAGCCGCCCCAGAGACTTCATCCCAATTCAGATGCATGGAAGTCACATCCCCATTTGCTATGACGCCTGTTGGCGATTGAATAGAAACTTTTGCACAATGGGAGTTTGATCGGCTACTTTCAACACCAAATTGATCAATGGAGGTAATCTCATAACAATATTTTTTACCAGAAGGCACGTCATCTGAAAAGGAGTTGGATTGTGCAGAGGATAATAGCTCACCTTCCCGATAAATATTATAAGATTCGGCAATCTTGACCTCATTCCAAATCAATATAATGCGACTAGCATTCTTCATAGAGGATAAAATCGGAGGTTCCACAAAATCCCTTGTAGTACCTTTCACTTCAATCGAAGGATGACTTTCCAGGTCTAGTGCATCCAGTGCAGTTATTTTATAAAAATATTCCGTACCGTAATCAAGGTCAGAATCCATAAAATTAGTTTTATCTGTATTTATGATTTTTTCATCATTTCTGTAAATGGCATAGGATAATGCACCATTTACGGATGCCCAATTCAAAGATAAAGTATTCTTTGAAACATCAATTTGCATATCCCCGGGGATGGTAATTTTAACGCTGGCGCAATATATGTCTGATCTTTCACCAATCAGACCAAATGCACCCAATGCCTGGATGGAGTAACAAAATTCCTTTCCCGGAAATTCATTTTTTTCAAATCTTGTTTCTTCACCTCGATATATCTCAATATCATTTTCAAAAAGTATAAAAGACTGTGCCTGTTTAGTGTCTCTCCAAGTGATTATAATCTGTTCAGTCGATGATTGGACGTTTAAATCCTTAACATTTAAAATAGGATCAAAATTTGTGGGATTATCATTTGAGAATAAATAACACATTGTCGGTTCATTTTCACTCGTTAATTCCAAACTTAATTCGAGGTCTGTATTCCGTGTTTTTCTGGGATTAATTTTTATTCGTTTTGAACCATCACCTTCATGCTCTATGACAAGATAATAAAAATTTGGTTCCACCTCTTTAAAAATGAATTTTCCTTTTCGGCTGGTTTTTTCTTCCATGAGAACATCATCTTTCATATTTCTCAAGGTGACGATTGCCTTTTTAACCGAGTTCCCGGCTGGATTATTAACGGTACCGGAAATAGTGACAGGATCGGCAAAAACAGACGCAGTCAGCGATAAGAATAGAGCTAGTTTAAGAATCATGTATGTAGAATATGGGATTGGGGATCTCAAACCGAAAAGTGTTGTTAAGGTAATTTGAACAGAACTCTATCCGGATTTGATGAGAAAAGCTGCGGAACTTGTGGTAAATCCTTGTACAATTTCTTAGTAGTGTCTTGGACATTTTTGCTTATATAATCATGAAGTTCCGCAACAGTTATATTTTTATCTCCATTATCTGCCTCACCTCTTAACCCACGAAGGAGATAATAAGTAAAAATTCCATTATTCATGTCAGGATGATCGTAGGTAATCTGAGTTATATTGGATGCATAGAATGCTGTAATTGATTCCGGTGGCATGATCTCTTTAGGCAATTGAACAATTGGCGTTTCAAGTTCACCTTTTTTCTTTTTCT
>CAWVTW010000014.1:0-19749 GCA_963933175.1 uncultured bacterium | reverse complement strand
TGATTAATAATTCACATTATTCTTGTTTTTGAAAATGGAATATTGGCATTACATTCCACTCCGCAATTTCGTCACTACTAAATGAGTTACTACCAAAATTTAAAAACAAAACTGCTATGCAGTGTATTTATTTTATTCTCTTCCATATTAGTCGGTGGAACGACCGGGAAAATAACAGGTAAAGTCACTGACCTTCAAACGAACGAACCCATGATCGGTTGTAATATTATTGTTGAAGGAATGTCAATCGGTGCGGCTACAACTTTGGATGGAACTTATTTCATTCTTAATGTACCACCCGGTAGATATACATTAAGAGCTTCTATGATCGGATACGGGTCCGTTCAGATGAATGATTTACAAGTTATTGTAGACCTTACTGCAAAAGCTGATTTCTTCTTGAACTCAAAAGTGATTGAAGGAGAACAAGTTGTTGTCACCGCCCAAAAACCAACTGTACGATTAGATCAAACATCCATGTCTGCTGTTATTGGGGCAGAAGATATTGAAAATCTACCAGTCTCAGATATTGGAGATATCATTGAATTGCAGGCCGGTATCGTTCGTGATCCTGGCGGAGGTTTCCATGTCCGCGGTGGACGCAGCAGCGAAGTGTCTTTTTGGGTTGATGGTGTATCTACAACCGATTCCTACGATGGCAGTTCAGGATTGGAAGTAGAAAATTCGGGAATCCAGGAAATACAAGTAATCTCTGGTACATTCAATGCCGAATACGGACAAGCCATGTCTGGAATTATCAATGTTGTTACCAAAGATGGCGGGCAGGAATATAGCGGTAATCTTGATATCTACGTTGGTGGCTACCATACCTATCACTCGGACCTTTTTTCATTGGCATCCCCATTTTCCAACTGGCAGTCTTTTTCGGATAATAATAACAATGGCAAGTGGGACTACGGTGAAATTCTATATGATTTAAATGAAAATGGAATGTGGGATGATGGTGAAGTATTTTGGGATAAAAATGGAAATCAGCAGTGGGATGGTGACATTGAAACAGAATCACTGAATAGTGATGTCGGCTACGATGGTTACATGGGCGATTACTATGATTATAACGGTGATGGCAAGACCACTCAGCCAAGCCCCGGTGAGGGCAATGGCAGGAAAGATTGGGGAGAGCATGAATTTGTAATGGATCAGGACGGATATACTAAATATCTAAATATCGTAGAAAATTTGTTCCAGCAAACCAATTTTTCGGGAAGTTTAAGCGGACCCTTACCTGGCCTGGGTGATAAACTCACATTTTATTCGACGCTCCGCTTTTACAATTCAGCCGGTAGGTATTATGGAAAAAGGCTCTTTGAACCTACTGGATTATTCGGCGATGAAAAGATACTGCCACTATCACCTTTTTCAAAATTCTCAGGACAATTTAAACTGACTTATAAAATCACAAGTGCAATGAAGATGAATTTTACAAGTTTCCGTACGGAGAAAGCTTATCGGAATTATGATAGTTACTATAAATACAATCCTGATGGATTGCAATGGAACTATGAAACAGATGAATCTCATATGCTGACACTGACCCACAGCCTTAGCCAGAGAACTTTTTACGAATTAAAATTCTTAGACTTTAACAGTGGCTACAACCAAAAACTATATAAAAGCATAAACGACGTCCCTTACCCTGTGTCTATTATATCTGAGTCAGAACTTGATAATCTAAACCTTGAAGAACGAGTTCCACTACATACAGGTTATGAAGTTATAGATTCTACTTTACGGTTTCAGGTTACTGAACTTAATAACAATACATACCGTGTTATTGATAGACTAGACCAGACAGGGTATATGGCCAGTGATGCATTTCAAACTCCAGCATGGTCTTTTGGCGTAGGTGGTACTCAGAATGGCAGGTTCAGCCGAAATACTTCTTTCCAGCAGATAAAACTTGATATTACCAGCCAGGTAAATCCAGTTCACTTCATCAAGGCAGGTTTGCTATATAAAAGATATGACATGTGGGCAGATGAAAAATCGCTGAATTACAAAACTGTCGGTGAGTGGTCCTTTACACAAAATGGCGATTCCCTAGGTTATAACCCATTGGCAGGTGCTCGCTTGAGCCCCTTTACACCAACCATTAACCCTACCTATACATCAGATCATAATTATTTCAGGGTAAAGCCCCAAGAGGTTGCCTTATACGTGCAGGATAAAATTGAACTCGATGAATTAATTATCAATGCCGGCATCCGCTTTGATTTCTTTGATCCGAAGTGGAAAATTTTAGCCAATGACCGCTTCCCTGGCAATCGTAAATATTACTTGGTTAAAACACCTAATGATACGGCAGTATTCTGGGAATATGATTATTCTGAACGGCACACCGATTTGATTATATTGGACTCTCTCAATGAACAGGGAGCGGTTGCCATGGAAAATCTTTTTGCTGCCGGTATTGATTTTGATTCTACCCAGAACACATATTCTGAAGCATTTCAGGAAGCGTTCGATAATTCCCGAAACACTTATCGATGGAAATATGGATACTCTGATGTAAAACCATCTTATCAAATTAGCCCTCGAATTGGCATCGCCTATCCCATTACAGACCGTGGAGTGATCCATGTTTCTTACGGTCACTTTTTCCAGATACCTAATTTTAGCTTTTTATACGCCAACCCAGAATTTGAAATACTGAATAGCAATAATGGCGGTATTTTAGGCAATGCTGCATTAGCACCGGAAAAAACAGTGATGTACGAGATTGGATTCAAACAAGAAGTCGCCTACCGAACAGCTCTAGATTTGACTATTTTCTACAAAGATACGAGAGATTGGGTTGGTTTATCCGCACCAATAAGCAAGTACCCTGTTGGGAACTATCGGAAATATGAGAATAAAGATTACGCCAATACACGCGGGTTTACTCTGGTTGTCGATCGCCAATTTTTCAATGGATTTGGCGGAGGATTGGACTATACATGGATGATCGCAGAAGGCACGTATTCAAACCCTCAGGATGCTTATTTTGATGCTCAGGATAACCAGGCACCACGATTAAGTATGATACCTTTAAATTGGGATCAAACTCATACTCTCAACTTCAGGGCAACCCTGGGCGGTGAGGATTGGGTAATCAGTACGATCAGCAAATTTTGGACAGGAAAGCCTTACACGCCTGAGTTTAAAACCGGTGTCGTTTCTGGTGCAGGAGCGTTTGCTGGTTTTGCCGATAACAGTGCGCGGAAACCAAACTTTATTGATATGGATCTGAGAGCTTCTTATAAAGTTAAAATTTTTAACCTAAATATGAATCTCTTTTGTAACATATATAATCTATTTGACTTCAGGAACGAATTGACCGTCTGGAATGACACCGGGAGAGCAACCTATACTCTTTTTGCCCGTGATGTTCCAAATACAGATCCCAGCAGAATTGGGCATCTTAATGAACATCTGCTCTCTCCTGATTGGTATGGGGAACCACGGCGTATAAATATGGGCTTTAAACTTACTTTTTAATGAGAATAAAAAATAAAATCATATTTTTCATGTTTATCGGGCTTGCCAGTCTTATGGAAAGTGCTCCTTCTAAGGGCAGCCCCTTAGCCCGTGCTAAAAATGATCATTCTGGAAACAAAATCCGTTCCACATTTTATAACTACGGATTGATAGGGCGCTGGATGAGTGAGCCTGAAGATATTGGAGGTGAATGGCCTATTAATTCTGGTCATGAATATATCGGTGATGTGGGTCATATGGTAGGCTCTGAATTTCAGGACCAGGACAATAATACAAAAAAAAGTGTTGTCACTATTGATAGCCCCAGGGGCAGCGAATACAATTTGGATACACACTGGGGCTGGGAGCCGCTACCGGGCTACACAAATCCGGACACTGCGCTGATTGCCATGAGCCATATGGGGCCTCCTAGTGGAGAGTCTGCTGGTGCAAACACCTGGCCACCGCAATGGCCAGATAAACTGGATGACCCTCTCGATCCAGGCTGGGCAGGTTCATGGAATGGGTACTTCGGCAAGAATCAAAAAAATGCAGAGCAGGAAAGCTATTTTGTCATGGATGATTCCCAGGATGCTGAATTCTTTTACTATCCTGATTCAAATGATTTGGAACGCCGCGGATTGGGTCTAAGATGCACCATACGTGGATTGCAATGGAATCACATATTAGCTGAAGATGTACTATTCTGGTTGTATGATATAAAAAATATAAGCGATTATGATCTAGAGAAAATGGTGTTTGGCTATATAATAGGAACCATAACAGGTGGTGATGGGGACAGCCAGGATGATTGGGCGGATTTTGATAAATCAGATGACATTGCATTTTCTTTTGATAATGGAACAGACCTTGAGACAGGTCTGGGTGGTATCGGTGCCAACGGCTGGTCACCGGTTGGCTTAGCAGGGTATGCCTTTTTAGAAAGTCCCGGTAATCCATTTGATGGTATTGATAATGATGGGGATGGCATTGATGGCCCTGGACTGCAACTTTCTGAAGAAGTATTTGCCAGCAGAAGCTATAGCTCTGGGGATACGGTTGTTGTTATCAATTATCAAACTTATGAACGCAGCCTTATACCCATGCCATCCAATGGATTGATTATCGAAAAATCAAATAATAGTTTAATCTTCATGCCCAATGAAATATTGGATGAAATACCCCGGAACCTTTTTGATGATAACTTGAATGGATTAATCGATGAAAACAATGGTGCTTCAATTGAAATCGCACCCGGAATTTTTGAGGATATTTATTTATATTTTGATCCCATTTCAGGAGAAGGACTAAAATATATTGATTATAAAAATGGAATTGGCATTGGGAATTTGCTTATTGATGAAAGTAGAGAAGATGGAATTGATAATGATGGTGACTGGAACCAAAGTACAGATGATGTGGGCATTGATGGTATGCCAGGAAGCGGGGACCTTGGTGAAGGAGATGGGTTGCCTACGTCTGGAATGGGCACTGACCTTCCAGGGGAACCGAATATTGATAAAACAGATGTGAATGAATCCGATCAGATAGGGTTATCCAGTTTTTATTATTTCAATTTTGGGGTCGGTCCGCAAATGAATGATGATAGCAGGATCTGGGATTCAATGTTACCTGGTTATTTTAATAATTCCATATCTAATACGGATGCTGATTTTCTTTTTAGTTCAGGCTATTTCCCACTACAATCAAACCAAACTGAGAGATTCTCAGTCGCCCTTCTTTTTGGGGATAACCTGCCAGATCTGGTTCGCAACAAGCAAACTGTACAGACCATTTACAATCAAAACTACAATTTTGCCAAAGCACCAGACTTGCCCAGCGTGTGGGCGTATGCTGGTGACAATTCTGTTACTCTTTACTGGAATGACATAGCAGAAAAATCAGTAGATAGAATCACCGGGGAAGATTTTGAGGGGTATAAGATTTACAAAGCTACAAACACTCAATACACTGATTCAGGTGTGATTACTGATGCATTTGGTACACCAAAATTCAATATTCCAATTAAACAGTTTGACGAAATAAATGAATATGAAGATTTTTTCCCGGGACATGTTGATGGGGTCCAGTTTTACCTTGGGAGCAATAACGGTCTGGTACATACATGGACAGATACCAATGTTATCAATGGGCATCGTTACTTTTATGCGGTCAGTGCCTATGATCATGGATCTATAGAAAAAGAGATACTTCCGGCGGAAACATCAAAATTTGTTACCATGGACCGTGGTGGCCGAGTGATCACCGCTAAAAATGTAATTACAGTTGTACCCGATGCTCCTTCAATTGGCTATGTCCCAGCACCAGAAAAAAGAGATGTTTATCCCATTGTAACACAGGTTGGTACAGGTTCCATGTCAATTCGAAACTTGGACCCTAGCAAAATACCTGATGCAAATGTATATCGTATTTTCTTTCAGGATACAAGAATGAACGGTATCGATGACGACAATGACTGGTCACCTGACTCCCACGATGTGGGCATAGATGGTTGTTCGGACTACTTTGAGAATGGCAGCGGCGGATGCAATGCTTATGTAGATCCAGGTGCAGTTGATGAAAATAACGATAATTGGCAGGACTGCGGTAATGATGGTTTATGTAATGAGAATGAACCCGGCTATGCTCAAGGATCAAACCAAGACCCCAATGGAGATGACTACAGTTATGAGACAAATCCATACGGAACAGAAAGCAACAACAAATTTGATATTGGCGAAGGTACCGAAAACAATAATATCCCCGATCCAGGGGAGCCACGAATCGATGAGCAGGACCTGGACGAAGCTATCCCTGTTACTACTCATTACATGGTAATCAATACAACAGATATAAATGATCCTGACACGGTAGTGCACTGGAATAGTGGTATAGAAGGCGACCTAGGTCAATTCAATGGCATGGTACTGGATATTGAAAACAATTGGTCAGTGAACCAGGATAAAGATAAGTCTGGGCTCTCTCCGGAAATGGATGTGAATTATTCCTTTAATTATACTCCCTTTTCTTTTGGAGGTATTGCCACCCATGGGGTTGCATTCCCCAGAAATTACGGGCTTGTTTTTGCCGATTCGGCAATATACCCATCGAGACCTTTAGATCTAGTTAGAAACAATGGACAGACAATTACCATTGATACCACCTATGTGAATTACCACATTATTGACCTGGACAATCCTGACCATGAAATCGATTATGCTGTAATTGACCACTCTTGGGACTATTACACTCTGGCTGCTGGTTTGCCCGATTCGGTGCCAATTGACTCTATCATAAATAATGAGTTTTACCTGCAGCCGGAACAATTTGATTATTTCTATATTGCAGATACCATTCTTGGAGATTGGACTGATTTTGGATTTACAGCTACACCATTTGGCTCTGAATATGCTCTGAAAGTAAACTTCGCCAGACAAGGCCATTTTTCTTATTCCGACCGTATCATCCTGATCGAAAGTACGGGAGATACAATCATGGTTGTCTGGAATGTTACACCAGGACAAGATAATATCCCCTACCAGCATGCCCCAGGAAATGGTGACACGTTAAAACTAATTACCACTAAACCATTTTCCAGTGCAGATATTTTTGAATTTGTTTCGCAGGGGGCTTCTTTTAATCAGCAGGACTTAAGTAAGATAGCCCAAAAAATAAAGGTTGTACCCAATCCCTATATTGTTGCTACCAGTTGGGAAGGTCAGAATCCGTATGCCGATGGCAGAGGCCCCAGATCGTTACACTTTACCCATCTTCCGCCCCAGTGCCGCATTCGCATTTTTACTCTTTCTGGAGAACTGGTCAATACTTTAGAACATAACACTGTCTTTGACGATGGCTCCTTTGAATGGAATATGCTCACTAAAGAGAATCTGGGCATTGCCTACGGAGTCTATTTTTACCATGTGGAACCAATCACTGAAACCCAAAACAGTTTTCAACCCGTTTTAGGAAAGTTTGCAGTGATCAAATGAAAATAAAGAATATCATTCTCGCCTGCCTTTTTATAAGCAGTATCATTGTAAGCCAAACAGTATCCAAAGTAGGAACAACTGCCGCACAATTTTTAAAAATTGGAATCGGTGCCAGAGCCCTTGCTCTTGGCGGTGCCTACTCCGCCATTGCAGATGATGCATCAGCTTTGTATTGGAATCCCGGTGGATTATCCCGAATCCGAAAGAACCAGATTTTACTTGATCACTATGATTGGATCTTGGATGTAGATTTGGATTTCATCGGCGCAATTATCACTACTCCTTACGGAAATATTGGAGCAGCATTCAGTTACCTTCATATGGGCGAAATGGAAGTCACTACTACCCATAGCCCTGATGGAACCGGTGAAAAATTTGGTGCCGGATCTATAATGGCTCAACTCTCATTCGCCAAGAATCTGACTGATCGATTTTCGATTGGCGGTTCAACAAAAATTATACAGGAAAATATCTTTAATTCCAGGGCAACCGGTATAGCAATAGATCTGGGAACCTTATATTACACTCAACTGCCGGGCTTGACCATGGGAATGAGTATTTCCAATTATGGCACAAAAATGCAGATGTCCGGTCGGGATATGCTCCTGCAGACAGAAGTGGATCCCAGTCTGGAATCGGACCCTACTAATATTAATGCCAACTATGCCACAGATCGTTTTGATCTACCGCTTATCTTTCGCTTCGGACTAGCTTATAAGAAAACATTGCCAAACAACCTGAGCCTTTTAATTGCGGCAGATGCTCTACATCCCAATGACAATACCGAAAGCATCAATTTGGGTACAGAACTTGTTTTTAAAGATTTTGTGTACCTTAGGTCGGGCAGGGAACATCTTTTCCAGCGTGACAACGAAGCCGGCTTTGCCCTTGGATGCGGAGTAAAATTAAACATTGGTAAAACTCACTATACTATTGATTATACCTACGCCCAAATGGGATTATTAGGGGATCAAAAAAAACTGACACTCATGGTGTCTTTTTAAGTATTATTACAATATAACCCCTTGTTAATTGTGGTATATTTGCTAAATTTAACCATAGTGACTCTAACTAGAGATACTAATTTGAAGTGTATCGTAACCAAAATAATAACTCAGGAGTATAAAAATGACTAAACGTTTTTCTGTCCTCTTTTTCTCAATTCTTACATTCATGTTTACTAGTGTTTTTGCTGTAAATGTCACCCTAAATCTTGATATGGAGAATGTCACTGTATCCGATGACGGTGTCCATGTCGCCGGTAGTTTTCAGGGCTGGGATGCTGGTGCAACAGCATTAACCGATGATGATGGTGACGGAGTATATACTGTCACTATCGATATGTCCTCTGTGGCTGATGATACAGTTTATTTTAAATATATTAATGGTAATGCCTGGGGTGGTGATGAAGGTGTATCAGATCCTGTCTGTGGTGGAGCTGGCGGATTTGGAAGTGATCGATGGCTGGCAGTACCAAGTGAAGATACAACCCTCGACCCAGTTTGCTTTAGTGAATGTATAGGTTGTGATGAGTCCTACGTACACTTCGTGGTAGATGCCAGTGGCTTTGACATCACCGATGGTGTAAGACTAGCAGGTTCATTTAATGCCTGGGACGCAACAGTTGACTGGATGGAAGATGTAGGTGATGGTGTATATAAACTATCTAAAGCATTTGATGAAGAAAGCATGCACGAATATAAATTTGTTCTTAATGGTGCTACTTGGGAAGATATCCCGGAAGATTTTTGTACAGTAACAGGCAGTGAGTTTGGTAATAGAGTCGTTACGGTTGCAGCAGATGATATGATGTTTGATCCGGTTCCTTGTTTTGCTTCCTGCTATGCTTGTGGTGATGCACCTTTAACAGCAAATGTTACTTTCCAAGCTGATATGAGCATACTTCTATCTCAAGGATGGGATGCTACATTAAATACCATGGAACTACGTGGTGGAATGAATGGCTGGGCAGCTGGCGATGTATTTCAAGAAGATTTCACAGATCCTAATCTGTACACTTTTACAAAGACAATCACAGCTTCACCCGGAGCAGTGCAAGAATGGAAATTCAAGGCTAACCCAGATGAAGATTTTAACAACGGCGGCTGGGAATCAGCAGCAAACCGCATGTTTGAGTTCACGGGTGAAGACATCACTCTGGAAGCAGAGCAACCTGTTATTCTTCCTATCGGAGACCTGGCTAATGACGTTACTGTAGAGATTCATGCCACATGGATGGAAGGAACACTAAACTTTAATAGTGGTGAACCTTTTCCTCAGGCACCAGACACAATGATCATTAATGGATCATTCCTGAACTGCTGGTGTACCTGGGGCAACTGTATGGGCGCCACATGTGCAGAACCTGTTTCTGCTGATGTACCGCGTTTGGTTGATTCGGACGGAGACGGAGTATATGTTGGCTCTATGCTTCTGTCAGCAGGGCATGGCAACGTTTTTACCTATAAACTAGGTGCCTATTATCCTGGAGTACAAGATGTTCCAGGTGAAAATGGTGCCATGGATAACGAAGCCGGATTTGGTACGGATAAAACATTCTTTATTTCCACAGATGCCAGCGGTACTGTTGTTCTTGAAACTGTTTTTGGTGATAATAATCCTGCAAACCCCTTCCTGACTCGTACCATAACATTAAACGTAGATATGAATGATGAATTAGTATCTGTAGACGGTGTTCATGTTGCTGGCAGTTTTCAAGGCTGGGACCCAGCAGCCACGGAGCTGTTGGATCCGGATCAGGATGGTGTTTATTCTGTTGACATAGAAGCAGATGCTGGGGATACAATCTATTTTAAATATCTCAACGGTAATGCCTGGGGTAGTGATGAAGGTGTATCAGATCCTCTATGCGGAGGCGCTGGTGGATTTGGTTCTGACCGCTGGCTGGTAATTCCAGATATGAATACCAGCCTGGATCCTGTGTGCTTTAGTGAGTGTATTTCCTGTGATAAATCTTACGTCACATTTCACGTTGACATGGCTGAAGCAGAAGATGAAACTTCTGCTGATGGTATTTTCATAGGTGGAGGCTATTTCTGGCCTGACTTTTATTCTATGGAAGATTTAGATGGTACTGAGGATGGTGAGGTGTACGGAATAAAGGTTCTACTTGATGAAGGCGCAACTATCCAATATAAATTCAATAATGGCGGCAACGATGGTGGCTACGAAAACGGTGATAATCTTGGTGCTGGTGGCTGTGGTGTTGGAGATTGGAATGACCGTTTCGTTGATGTAGGTGATGACGATATGATGACACCTGCTTTCTGTTTCAGTGCCTGCTGGGAATGTGGGGATGACCCGACTCCAGCAAATGTTACTTTCCAGGCTGATATGAGTGTACTTATATCCCAGGGTTGGGATGGTACAATGAATACTATGGAACTACGTGGTGGTATGAATGGCTGGGCAACTGGCGATGTATTTCAAGAAGATCTGACCGATCCAATGTTATACACCTTCACAAAAGAAATCACAGCCCAGGTTGGAGCAATGCAAGAATGGAAATTCAAGGCTAACCCAGATGAAGATTTTAACAACGGCGGCTGGGAATCAGCAGCAAACCGCATGTTTGAGTTCACGGGTGAAGACATCACTCTGGAAGCAGAGCAACCTGTTATTCTTCCTATCGGAGACCTGGCTAATGACGTTACTGTAGAGATTCATGCCACATGGATGGAAGGAACACTAAACTTTAATAGTGGTGAACCTTTTCCTCAGGCACCAGACACAATGATCATTAATGGATCATTCCTGAACTGCTGGTGTACCTGGGGCAACTGTATGGGCGCCACATGTGCAGAACCTGTTTCTGCTGATGTACCGCGTTTGGTTGATTCGGACGGAGACGGAGTATATGTTGGCTCTATGCTTCTGTCAGCAGGGCATGGCAACGTTTTTACCTATAAACTAGGTGCCTATTATCCTGGAGTACAAGATGTTCCAGGTGAAAATGGTGCCATGGATAACGAAGCCGGATTTGGTACGGATAAAACATTCTTTATTTCCACAGATGCCAGCGGTACTGTTGTTCTTGAAACTGTTTTTGGTGATAATAATCCAGAGAACCCTTGGCTTGGAGTCGGTGGAATGCTATACAATGGTGGTTTTGAGCATGGAATCACGGCCTGGTCTTCCTACCCTGAAGCCAATGCCAGCTACATGGTTGAGATGACTGGAGCCAATATCTACGGTTCTGACGCCATTTTTGAAGCTTACGAAGGAGATTACTCTCTTAAACAGTGGGGTCAATACGATGGTGCCGAGAATTATGGAAGCTTTGGCCAGTGGCTAGAAGTTGGTTTGGCTGGACTTGAAGTAGGTTCTCAACCTACTCTAAGTGGCATGATGTTTTCACATGCGGATGACTGGATCGGCAGTGGTGTAAATTCAGCATATCTGGCATTCTATTACTACGATGACGACTATTATATGACTGGTCCTGGTTGGGAGATGACAGACGTAATTGATGCAAGTTCGGCTTCAAGTGAGTGGCTGCACCGTGAAGTAACAGGAACAGTCCCTGAAGGTACTGTTTGGGTATGGGCTGGTGTAGAATATTACCAGGCTTCCAATAATGATAATGGAAGTGTCTACACAGACATGTTGGAAATGGATGTGTCTGATAATGTCTCGGTTGATCTGGGTGCAGGTCTGCCAGGGGAATTCAAACTACTTGGTAATTTTCCAAATCCCTTTAACCCGGTCACAAAACTCAGTTTTGATATTGACTACCGTTCTAATGTGATTGTTACTATTTATAATATTCTAGGTAATGAGATCACCACAATTCAGAATGGGGAAATGAATCCTGGAAGATATTCCCTGACTTGGAATGCAACCAATGACCAAGGGAAGAGCATGTCTACAGGCATGTACCTTTATAAGGTTACTTCTGATAGTCGTGTCCTGACAGGAAAAATGCTTCTAATGAAGTAATATTGAATACTATCATCATCAAAAAAAGGGCGGAATTAGCGCCCTTTTTTTGATGAAAAAACTGCCTTAGATACAAATCTTAAAGTATCTTACAAAATAATTGCAATCTGATATTCCAATTGCAGTATACCAAAACCAGTTAAATTAATTGTTTATAGAGAAGAATATCTTTAGTAACATGTATGAGTTACTAATATAATAATCCCTATATGAAACATTTTCACTCATATTTATCTGTTTTAATCATTGTCACATTATTATCGGCAGATAACAATAAATCCTATCAAATTGATCATCTGGAACCTCCCTTCTGGTGGATCGGTATGGCAAATAATACACTCCAGGTAATGGTCCATGGCAAAAACATTGCGGATCTGGAACCAGAATTGACCTACCTCGGGGTAGTGATAAATAAAGTACATAGGTTAGAGAATCCAAACTATCTATTCATTGATCTATTATTATCTGAAACAACAATGCCTGGAAAGTTTGATATTATTTTCAAAGAATCAGGCCAAACAATAATTAGTCATCCTTATGAAATATTAAAAAGAAATGTTGGTTCAGCGGAACGTCAGGGGTTTTCCCCTGCAGATGTTATTTACTTAATTACTCCTGACCGCTATGCCAATGGCAACCCTGACAACGACTCAGAGCCAAGTTTAAAGGAAAAGCCAAATAGAAAAAATAAAGATGGTAGGCACGGTGGCGACATCCAGGGGATCATTGATCATCTGGATTACATAGCAGAAATGGGATTTACCCAGATTTGGTTAAACCCAGTACTGGAAAATAATCAAACAAAATATTCATACCATGGTTATTCAACCACAGACTATTTCAACATTGACGCTCGCTTTGGAAATAATGTCTTGTATAAAAAATTATCAGAACAGGCAAAAAGTAAAGGCATTGGTATTATAAAAGATATTATTTTAAACCATATTGGATCTGAACATTGGTGGATGAAAGATTTGCCCACATCTGATTGGATCAATAATAATGGAGAATACATACAAACCAGTCATATCCACGAATCAGTGCATGACCCATACCTTACCCAGTCTGAAAGAGACTCTTTTACGGATGGCTGGTTCGTTAAAAGCATGCCGGACTTAAACCAGCAGAACCCATTTCTGGCAATCTATTTGATACAAAATTCTATCTGGTGGATTGAGTATGCTTCTTTATCTGGTTTTCGGGTGGATACATATCCCTATGCGGAAAAAATGTTCCTATCGGATTGGAGCAAACGGATAACCAAAGAGTACCCAAATTTCAGTTTTGTGGGTGAAGAATGGTCCAGCAATCAATCGATGATTGCCTACTGGCAGAAAGACAGTCCACGTCATGACAATTACGAATCTTATGCACCAAATATGATGGATTTTCCTTTGCAAGAAGCACTTGTGAATAGTTTATTAAGTAAGGAAAGCTGGGAAACGGGTATAAAGGATTTATATAAGGTGCTAGCAAATGATTATCTCTATGGTAACCCATATAACCTGGTAATCTTTGCTGGAAACCATGATATGACCAGAATCTATTCTCAATTGAAGAATGACCTTGACCTGTATAAAATGGCCATGACATACATTTATACAACCCGCGGCATACCGCAGGTTTACTATGGCACGGAAATAGTAATGGAAGGTCCTGCCGACCATGGTACCCTGCGTGCTGACTTTCCTGGTGGGTGGAATAATGATAAAATAAACGCGTTTAAGGGGTCAGGGCTAAAAAACGAACAAAAGGATGCTCAAAATTTCACGAAAAAAGTTTTGAATTGGCGGAAAGAAAGTCTTCCGATTACCAAAGGTCAATTCATACATTTTTATCCAAGTGGTGGGGTATACATTTACTTTCGAAAGTATGAAGATGAACTGGTCATGGTCCTGATCAATAATAACAATAAAACAAAATACATTAGCACTGATAGATTCTTTGAACTGTTAGCAGACAAAAAACAGGGAAGAAGTATTGTGGGAAATAAAGTATATGATCTAACAACAAAAATTAATCTTCCAGGTAAAAGTGCTCTTATTCTTGAGATTCATTAAAAAATAATGAAATCATGTAAAAAAGACTTAATTCACCGATGTTTTTTTAATCAACGATTAATAGCAGTTATTTTTGCAGTCATCTTCTTTTCCTGTGATCAATCAACTGACCCAATATTAGCAGAAATCGACGGTGAGATTATTACCCTCAATTCTTACCTTCTCCGGTATCAATCTTTCCTATTTAAAACACATCAAACTGATAATCTTTCGAACCGCTACGCCCTATTGAATTCGTTGATCGATGAAAAATTAATTCTTAATTATAGCGATAATATGGGTATCTTAGAAAATCCGCAAATTATCCTGAAAAAAGAGCGGGCCTACAAGCAGCTTCTCTTAAACACTTACCATGATTCAAAGATTATTCAAAAAATAAAGGTCACAGACAGTGAGCTTAGACGGCTTTTTACATATTATAAAACAAAAATCCATATTCGACACCTTTATGCTACTGATCTTGAAATTATTAGGGAAATAGATGACCAGCTCAGATCAGGGGTGCAGTGGGAAATTTTAGCAAAAGCATATTTTGATGATCCAATTCTTAAAGAAAATGGCGGTGATATAGGCTGGTATCAAATGGGTGAATTGGATCCATCTTTTGAAATAGCGGCATTTGACTTAGATGATGGGGAAATTTCAAACCCTGTGAAAACCAGCAATGGTTTCAGCATCATCCAGGTACTGGAAAAAGAGAAAGATATACTTCTCACAGAAAAAGAGTATCAGCTTAATAAGGATTGGCTGAAGCAGATGGCCATCACCTATAAAGAATTACCAGAGTTAAGAAATTTTACGGATAGAGTTGCTCAAAACCTCGAGATCAGGTTTAATAATGAAGGTTTAGTTGAAATATTGGATGAACTGAATAATAATCAGGAAATGAATGTATCCCACAATCAAACTCCTGCTGCATTTACAGGAAGTAGTAACATCATTACAGTAGAAAAGTGCCTTATGGATCTGGCAAACCTTTCTGAGCGCCAATTCAAGCGAATTAAGTCCATTAAAACGTTAAAATCTGTTTTGTCCGGTCTCCTTCTAAGAAATAAAATGATCAATGATGCTGAAAATATTGGTCTCCATAGAACTGGTCTATTTCAAGAGAATTTGAAAAAGGAGTATACATCACTGATATTAAAGGAAGTGATGAACGGCAGAATCTTTGATTCAGGATCAGGCTCTGTGAACTGGCAAAATGAATATTTTAAGTTTCGAAATGGCCTAGCTGTTAAAAGCAAAATTTCTATAGATAGTACGCAGTTGAAATCCTTTCCAATGGTCATGGAAGCATCCCTATGAGAATAACCCGGTATATAATTTTATTGATATTAATGGTTCATTTGCTTACTGCCGGAACTACTGGAAAACTCACGGGGCTCATTTCGGACAAGGATTCAGGTGAAGCACTTATCGGCTGTAATGTTATTGTGACAGATACTTACCTGGGTACAGCATCAAATCAGTCGGGTGAATATTTTATATTGAACATTCCTCCGGGTCTCTATACCGTAAAATTTTCCATGATTGGATATGAGTCACTTATTTTTCAAAATGTTAATGTTTCCATAGATAAAACAACTCGCATGAATGCAGTTATAGGGACTGAAGTTATTGAAGGGTCTGAAGTGGTGGTCACGGCTGAAAGAAAACTAATCCAGTTTGATGTAACCCAGTCTGAAGCAAGAATCACTGCGGATGAATTGGACGTTATGCCAGTAACAGAAATCAAGGATGTTTTAAGACTTCAGGGAGGCATCACCCAGGATGCAGGAGGCGGTCTTCACATGCGCGGAGGCCGTAGCAGCGAGATATCCTATATGGTGGATGGAGTGCCCATGACTGACGCCTATGACGGTGGAATTTCAGTTAAAATTGAAAATAACAACATACAGGAACTGCAGGTGATTAGCGGCACATTTAATGCCGAATACGGTAGATCCTTGACCGGCGTAGTCAACATGGTTACTAAGGATGGTAGAGATAAATTTGAAGGATCTATTAATGTGTATACCGGAGATCACACAACTCCGGACCCAATTTTCCAGAATCTTAATTCATTCTCTCCATTAAATGATTACAGTGTTTCAGCAAACTTAAATGGTCCAATTATTCCAGGAAGACTTACCTTCTACTCATCAGGCCGGCTGAATGGTTCTAAAGGCTGGCTCTACGGTAACCAGACATTTACTATGTATGGCGATACTGTATTTACAGACAGCAATGATAATGAAATCTGGGATTCAGACGAACAAATTAATGAATCCGATTATGAAGGCATGAACTGGTACAACGCATGGTCCAGTCAAAATAAATTAACTCTTCGAATATCCCATCTTACAAAACTTAGGTTGAATACAATATGGAATTCCGGGGTTAGTCAAGGCTATGATCATGACCGGCAAATGGCTCAGGATGGGAGAAAAAGGCACTTCAATACAGGACAATTTTCAGGCTTAAATCTCTCTCATTCATTTTCAGCCATGTCCTTTATTGAGATCAATGCATCCCAGTATATTCACCGCAATGAGTCATATCTTTATGAAGATCCATTAGACTCTCGCTATATCACTCCAGATAGTTTATTCTGGGCTCATATTATTGGGGATGTTCCCCAGCATATCCAGAATGAATTTGGTGATGGTGTAAACTATTTTCCACAATATACCTTGAGACGCTGGGGAGTAGATACTGACCGGTTCATGAGAGAAACTAAAACTCAGAGCTTTAAACTTGATTATACAAATCAGGTTAATGCGTATAACCAAATCAAAGTGGGTGCAGATCTGACCCGCCACCTGCTCAGTCTGGACAGTTATGCCCTATTAGATTCATCCCAGGCAGATCAAGTATTCACTCCGGTAATACCCGATGTAGGAAGTTTTAACCGCTCTAGCTATGAATTTAGCCCTGAAGAATGGTCTATCTATTTTCAAGATAAAGTAGAGTATGGTGATATGATTATTAACGCTGGCCTAAGGTTCGAATCCTTTAGCCCTAAATCAAAAACGCCAAATAACATGCATGAACCATATATAAAGGACCCAAGAAACCCCTCTCTTGATTCTTTATCATTGGAAGAATTGGAGAATCTAGACTGGGGTTCCCTGTGGTATTCTGAGATTGATAGTGCTGGGAATACAATCAATCACACCTATTCTGAATTTTATGACCGGTTTAATGACCAGCCTAATCTGGCAAACAAACGTGGTTGGTGGAAAAAGACCACAAGTAAATCCCAATTAAGTCCACGGCTCGCAGTTGCTTACCCAATTTCCGATAAAGGTGTGATCCATTTTGCCTATGGCTATTTCTTTAAAATCCCAGACTTTTCCCTTCTGTATAACAACACTGAATACAAACTGACGGAGACTGGTAGCAATTTTGGTATTTTTGGCAATCCGGATCTGAAACCGGAAACAACCATCAGCTATGAACTGGGCCTTAGACAGGAGATTGGTTATAGAACTAAAATAGAGATCAAAGGCTTTTACAGAGATGCCCGAAACTATGTAACTAGCAGCATACCTATTGACCTTGGAGATGGGAAATCTTACTACACCTATATAAATAAGGATTACAGCAACTCCAGGGGTGTCATCCTTATGTTGTTTAAGCAATTCAGCAACTACATCGGCTGGCAGTTTGATTATACCTTCCAGGTTTCGGAAGGAGCCAACTCAAATCCGAATGAAGAATTTGGAGCAGTTCTGGCAGGAAAAGAGCCAACCCGATCCATCATTCCTCTGGATTGGGATCAAATGCATAATTTGAATGGTTCAGTTACAGCTGCGTACAAAGGCTGGGGACTGAATACAATTTTTCAATACGGGAGCGGCTATCCATATACTCCTGTCATCACCAATTATGAACAGCAGGGCGAAGTCCTTTCTAATGTACTTTTAAGAAACAGTCGCAGGAAGTCCAGCACATTCAGAATGGATTTCAAATTCTTTAAAAATATTAGAATAGGCAGTTTCAATGGTCGGGCCTATATCAATGTGTATAACCTGACTGATCGGAGAAATCAGAATTTTGTTTACGCTGATTCCGGCCATTCAGATGAAACCATAGAAAAAAACAGGGCTGAGCTTATTTCGCCTTTTGAACCATTGAGGCCCAACACATTAGATCAATATTTCAATCGCCCAGACTGGTATGATGAACCTCGCGAAATACAACTAGGATTGCAATTCTCATGGTAAAGAGATCCTATATATTCTTGTTATGGTCTTTCTTATACTGTCAGTCTGATGAGCGAGGAGATCCTGATTTCCGCCGGTGGACAAACATTGACGTAAATAAAGTTAGAACATCTATTCTAAATTATGGCATTTCTGGTCGTGCAGGTGCTGTTCCCGCTCACGTTCCATACGAATGGCCAGTTAATTCAGGTCAAATGTATATTGCAATGGCAGCCCTGTCCGTTGGTGCTGAAGTCATAACAAATGAAGGCGAAATCCGACCCTTGGTTACAATCCCTTTCCGTTCCGATCAGTCTGGAAATTCCATGGCCTGGGAACCTGTCCCTGGATATTTAAATCCAAATTCGCAAAAAATCGCTATCAGCGATGATGAAAGTACCTGGCCTACAAGTTGGCCGGATAAAATGGATGACGTTAATGATCCTGGATGGTCCGAATCATGGAATGGATACTTCGGGAGAAATCAGTTCAATGCCCAGCAGGAGATTTATTATAAGGTCTCTGATGATGGAAATTATATCCTGGGAAATCCTTATTCTCCCGATACAACTGACCTTAATCGTCAAGGTGCAGGTCTTCTTGCGGGAGTCCGAGTACTGGAGTGGAAACAAATCTTAATTGAAGACGTGGTATTCATTCTTCATGAAATAAAAAATGATGGATCCTATGATTACGATAAAGTATCATTTTCTATGTGGCTTGCAGATTTGGTTGGTGGAGATGGTGATTCAGGAGATGATACCCCAGATTTTGACCTAATCTATGATGTTGCCTGGTCTATGGATAGCGATGGGATTGGAAATGCCGCTTTTGGATCAGATCCCGTGGGGGTTGCGGCAACATCCTTTATTGAGACACCGGGAAATAATATTGATCGGATCGACAACGATGGAGATGGTGAAGAGAATGGTCCGATCATAACTGAAGATTTCATTATCGATGAGATTTTAGGTAATGCAATTGATGACAATGGCAACGGCCTTATTGATGAGAACCTAACCCATGTACCTTTTGGCGATCAGGCAGGTGTAAGTCATTCTGACAAGATCGATA
>CAWVTW010000013.1:0-19939 GCA_963933175.1 uncultured bacterium | reverse complement strand
AATACCAATTGTTCCATCGATGAAAGTATGAAGCGATTTTCTGAAATGCGATTGGTCTGGAAAGAAATAAATCTCCGTGTTCGTGGATATATTTCTACGGTTTGGCATTGCCCATATGAAGGCAAGATTAATCATACAATAGTTATTGATATGATTTCAAAACTCATTGACCTAGGGATAACGGAGATCTCATTAGGAGATACAATCGGACAAGCCAAACCGGATGAAGTTCGAAAATTGTTAGAGATTATTTTATCAAAATGGCCTTCCTCATTATTTGCACTGCACATGCATGACACATTTGGATTTGCAGAAGAGAATATTCGTGCAAGCCTTGAAATGGGAATATTTAAATTTGACAGTTCCACCGGTGGAATGGGCGGTTGTCCATATGCAGAAGGTTCTTCGGGAAACATTGCCACAGAAACCCTTCATTCATTATGTCAATCTCTTGGGATTGAAACTGGAATTCAGTCTAATAATTTAATCCAAGCGACTGAATTCATTCAAAATATCGTAGAAAAGGAGTCAATCACTCATGCCTAAGATTGAGACAAAGATCGATACATCTTCTGTAAAATTCAAATCAAATTATGAGTACCATAATGCATTATCAGATGAGTTGGTTAACACCTTGGAAAAAATTCGAGAAATGGGTCCGTCTCATCGAATTGAAAAACATCTCAAACGCGGGAAACTCACAGCTAGGAAACGAATTGAAAGACTGAAAGATGCTAATACAGACTTTCTTGAATTTTCTGAATTAGCTGCTTATGAAATTTATGATGATCCTGTTCCAGCCGCCGGGATCGTTACTGGAATCATTGAGATACATGGGCATTCTTGTGTCGTTGTTGCAAACGATGCGACAGTTAAGGGCGGTACCTATTATCCATTGACTGTAAAAAAGCATCTTCGAGCTCAAGAAATTGCATCAGAGAATCGACTTCCTTGCATCTATCTCGTTGATAGTGGTGGTGCATTTCTCCCCAAGCAGGATGAAGTATTCCCTGATCGAGATCATTTTGGACGAATATTTTATAACCAGGCGCGAATGAGTGCAGCATGTATTCCGCAAATCGCAGCAGTCATGGGTTCTTGCACGGCCGGTGGAGCTTATGTGCCCGCCATGAGCGATGAAGCTATAATTGTCAACAAAACAGGAACCATATTTCTTGGCGGTCCACCCTTGGTGAAAGCTGCCATCGGTGAAACAGCCACAGCGGAAGAACTAGGTGGCGCAAAACTTCATACACGAATGAGTGGAGTGGCTGATCATTTTGCTGAAAATGATGATGAAGCCATCGAAAAGATCCGAGCGATTATTAACCATTTACCTAAATCATTACCTGAAGTAAATCGCTATGATGAGCCACTTTACGATTCAAATGAACTTTATGGGATTGTATCTCAAAACCATCGTATTCCCTTTGATGTACATGAAGTAATTGCTCGTATTGTTGATGGCTCCAACTTTGAAGAATTCAAAGCAGATTATGGAAAAACACTCGTGACGGGATTCTGTAAGATCGGTGGAGAAGCCGTTGGGATTGTAGCCAATAATGGTGTTCTCTTTAGCGAAACAGCCCTAAAGGGTGCCCACTTTGTTGAGATTTGCTGCCAAAGAAAGATTCCCCTTCTGTTTCTCCAAAATATTACTGGATTTATGGTGGGTAAAAATGCTGAAGCCGGCGGCATCGCAAAAGATGGTGCAAAAATGGTCCAAGCGGTCTCAACAGCCAATGTACCGAAATTAACAATTATAATCGGCGGAAGTTTTGGTGCCGGGAATTATGCTATGAGCGGACGAGCCTATCAACCTCGATTCCTTTGGATGTGGCCTAATGCACGCATCTCTGTCATGGGAGGTGATCAAGCCGCAAATGTGTTGGCTACAATAAAAAGTGACCAACTCAAAAATGATGGTAAAGAAATGACGGATGAGCAGTTGGATTTGGTTCGGAAACCAATTCTGGATAAATATGAAAAAGAAGGCCACCCTTATTTTGCCAGTGCCAGACTTTGGGATGACGGTGTCATTCAGCCCACAGATACAAGACGGATACTGATTCAAGCGCTGAAAGCAGTGAAAAATAATCCGGTTCCAGATCCGAATTTCCCCGTATTTCGTATGTAAGTATTTGTAAATCCGGAAATGTAGGATAAACTATCCGGAATCCAGTCAAGACATTATGATAAATATAAAATCCAAGGAGTTTCGTCTCACCCTTCTCATGTTTCTGGCTATGATTACTTGGGGATTCTCATGGACAAATGCAAAAATTTTAGGGAATTATGGGAGTGCACCCCTAATGATGTTTTGGCGTTTTTTTATTGCAACTCTTTCTTTCGCTCCAATAGTTTGGTGGCACGGCCAATCATTGAGAATCACCAAAGAAGCAATTCGAATTATTATTCTTAATTCTATTTTTATGGTGTCCTACAACTTCTTTTATTTCAAAGGAACCCAGGTTGGATTAGCTGGTGCAGGAGGTGTTTTAGTCACAACTTTGAATCCAATTCTGACAGCTCTTTTTTCGGCACTTTTCTTTAGTGGTTATTTATTAAAAAAGGATATTGTTGGACTTATCCTTGGCTTTATCGGTGGAGCATTTATAATCAAAGTATGGGATTTAAACCTTGCTCAATTATTTCAATCAGGAAATTTTTATTTTATCATGTCATCCTTGTCTTGGGTCACTGTAACAATCGTAACATCAAAATCAAAGGAGGTAATCCATTTTTTACCCTATAGTTTTTGGTGTTTCGCAATTTCAGCGATACTGAGCTTATTCTTTGGATGGAATGAACCCTTATTGGGTGTTTTTCGATTTGATTGGATCTTTTGGTTAAATATGATGAGTTTGGCTGTAGCCGCCATGGCATTTGGCACATCTATTTATTTTCAAGCTTCTGCGGAATTGGGGGCAAAAAAAGCCAGTGCTTATATTTTCACTGTTCCATTAAGCGCCATGGGATTTGCAATGCTCTTTCTGAACGAGCCTCTCATTTTTACCACATTTATTGGTGGAACTTTTGGTATTGCTGCGGTTTATTTGATTAATAAATAAAAAGATTAGAATTTTATTTAGCTATTCAATGATTTTTTGAATTTTTCCAACTGTTCATTATAATAGGTGTCTTTAGGCTTATAGGTGATACATTTTTCAATTTCTGAAATAGCTTCATCTACCCTATCCATTTTCCAAAGTAACTCCGCTTTTGTGTCAAGAAACATGTATTTTTGTTCTTCGTCAGTCACTTGGTCGATTGCCAAATTTATTTTTTCGAGGGCTAAATCCATATTCTTCTCTAGTTCACTCATTCGCCAGGAAAATCCATTCAATCTGCTAGGATTGGGATCTTTCATCCCATTGATAATCCGAATATATAGATCAGCTTCGAGATCTGGGTTTTCTCCGGCTCTTCGGACAAACATCATGGCTTCTCCCAAAGCAACTGTTGAATTCTCACTGTTGGGATTTTTGTCTGCATAAGCAATCAGTGGTATCGGATCTTTTATTTCCCGTGCATCATACAAAATAGAAAAGAAAGCTGCAGTCCCTGCGGAATCTGTCCCAGCATCAAGGATAGCATTCACCATTCGTTTGGCAGAAGATGGATCATTCATAGATTCATATTTTTTTGCCAATTTAAAGAGTGTATTAAACTTAGTTGGATTTTGTTGAAAATCTTCCAACATAGCTGGTAGCGTATTTTTACCAGAGTAAATTCTTTTTAACTCTTTCAAGAATGGTTCTGGAGGTCTATAACCGATAATACGATCAATCTCTTCACCTTTATCATTCGAAATAATGATAGTAGGAAAACCACGCACACCATACTGTTTAGCCAGGTCAATCCCTTCACCCTTTTCCGCATCTATTTTCATGCTGATCAAATATTTGTTTGCGAATGCTTTGACTTTACTATCGGAATATGTATCGACATCCAGCCGATCACACCAACTTCACCATTCAGTTTCAAAATCCATCAGGATCAATTTCCCAGAAGATTTGGCTAATATATCCTGAAAAGGCACATCCATATTCCAGTCAAAGGGACCATCTTTGGCACACCCAAAGATTATGAATCCAATTATTAATATTGAGTAAATATTTTTCATAAGTTATCCAAATTGTCTTGAAGAGTTTTACGTATGTACTTTGGCATTTTAACGGGTTTACCTTTTAAATTTGTGCAAGCATGGACCGTGTACCCAGTTAAAAGGATTTCATCTGAACCCGCCGGACAAATTTTATATTCAAATTTTATTTTAACTTTTGGTAATTCACGAATATATGTCTTCACAATTAAATCCTGACTAAACGTTGCACCCTTTTTATACTCACAATGAGCTTCAATAACGGGAAGCATGGATCCATTCTCTTCGATATTGCTATAATCTAAACCAATTGAAGATAACATTTCTGTTCTAGCCTCTTCAAAATATTCAAAATAGCGGGAATAATAAACGATTCCCATTTGATCGATATCTTTATAGTAGACCTTGATCGGATGATTGTATCTAATCATATGGATTCTTGAAAATAACCTAGTTTATCATATCTCTCAATTCGGTTATCCAGGAAATCATCAGGGTTGATTGTGCTTAATTGATTTAGTTCTTCTTGTAGTGCTGTTTTTAATTCGTTGGCAGATGCAATAAAATCCCGATGGGCACCTCCATTGGGTTCATTAATAATCCGATTACAGATTCCAATTTTCACAAGATCATTTGGTGTAGGTTTTAATGCTTCGGCAGCATCTTCAGCTCTTTTCGCATCCCGGAATAAAATGGAAGCACATCCTTCTGGACTGATCACTGAATACCATGTGTTTTCCAACATGAGCATCCGGTCGCAAACTCCAATACCTAATGCTCCGCCACTGGCTCCTTCTCCTATGACCACACTGATTATAGGTACACGGAGTCCTGACATTTCCAACAGATTTCTTGCAATAGCCTCTCCCTGTCCCCTTTCTTCAGCACCAATACCGGGATACGCACCAATTGTATCCAAAAATGTGATTACTGGGAGTCCAAATTTTTCAGCAAGTTTCATAACGCGTCGTGCTTTTCGATACCCTTCAGGGTTCATCATGCCAAAATTCCGATAAAGATTTTCTTTAGTATTTCTTCCTTTTTGTTGTCCGATCCATGCAATTTTTTGATCTCCAAAATGGCCCAACCCTGCCACCACTGCAGGGTCATCCATAAAATGTCGATCCCCGTGGAGCTCAATGAAATCCGGTGAGAAATAATTGATATAATCCAATGAATAGGGTCTATTGGGATGGCGAGCCAATTGAACACGCTGCCATCGTGAGAGTCCCGAGTAGATATTTTCTATCTCGACGATTCGTTTTGCCTTCAACTGATTCAGTTTTTTTATATCTACTTGATTTAGATCTTTAGATGATTCCAATTCAAGGATCTGATTATCCAAATCTTTAACAGGTTTTTCAAAATCGAGATAATAGTTATTCATTATAATATAATTTAGTCATTATTGATAATTCTGATCTAATATTGTGAAAGCACCTAACCCAAGCAAAACTATGAGACCAAAGATAATATTTGCATGCAAGACTGGTAAATTTAAACATAAAAACCCTACCATACTTAACAAGAGTGATGTACCGTGCATGATCAAAACCGAATGATGGATGGGAATCCCCCGTTGTGCCAGTCGATGGTAGGTATGATCATGTGATGCCTTATGAATCTTCTTATGCCTTTTTATTCGTGAAAATACCACTAGCATCATATCAAATAAAGGAACTGCAAATATTAAGATTGGCACAAACCAGGAAGATGCCTGAGACCCGATTTTCGGCTGATAAATAATTGCAACTGATGCTAACAAAAACCCCAGATATTGAGCACCTGAATCACCCAGAAAAAGACTTGCTGGTTGTGAATTGAAAAAATAAAGGGCAATACAAATTCCCAATATTACGGTACATAGGAAGATTAGAGACGTTTGGCCTGTGACAAGTGCTAACAAAAGAAAGAATCCGGCTGAAACTCCACTCAAGCCTACTGCGAGTCCATCACTACTATCAATAAAGTTAAACGAATTCGTAACAGTCAATAACCAAAGAAAAGTAAAAATTATATTGAGCCACGATGCCCATGGTTCTTCTATTTGTATTAAAAACTCCGGTGAATTAAAAAACTGAACTTGAACACCGAGATATATCAGCATGGTGATTCCAAAGACCTGGCCAATCAATTTCTTTGTGACGGAAAGATGAAAATAATCATCCATTAGTCCAAATAGACCAATGATCATTCCTGAAACAAAAATAGCCCAAATATGAGCGTCACCCCACATTTTTGTTAACAGGATCATAACAATCATCGTATCCATTAAAACGACACCTCCTGTGAGCGGAACTGGATTTTGATGCTTTTTATGGTCGGCGCTGCCAGGAATATCCATAAGCCCAACTTTGGGTGCAATTTTGATACTTATTTGAGCCAGACCAAGACCAAGTACAATGCTGCCGATGAGCAAAAGCATAATATATTCGAGTTGAGCAAAATTTTCCATTTATTGATTTAGTAAATATTTTCCTTCAGTAAAAATCAATTTGCTAAACATGACCAAGAAATAAATTAGATTAAAAATTGGTGAATAATCCTTGGAAAAATGTTTAATGAAAAGTCTATAGTAGGAACGGTGCCATTCAAAAATGGCCCGAAACGGAAATGAACTTGCACCACCTGCACCGCCAATATGATAAATAATGGATTCCGGATAATAATAAATCTTCCATCCTTTATCTTTGGCGCGGAAACAATAATCAGAATCTTCCTGATATGCAAAAAATCGTTCATCTAAAAGTCCAATGTCTTCGATAACATCTTTTCGGATGATGGAACAGGATCCGGACACAGCTTCCACCTCATTGATTTCATTTTCATCCAAATGATTTAGATGGTAACCTGTAAAATTTTTATTATTCGGATACCTTTTTGAGAATCCAAAAAAATAAGAGAATACAGCTTGGGGACGAGGAATTCCACGTCGGCATGATTTTTGGAATGTTCCATCATCATTCAAAACCTTCGGACCACAAATACCGATGGAAGGATCTGTTTCCATAAAATCAATCAACTTTTTAAGGGCATCAGGCTCGCAGGTCGCATCCGGATTCAAAAATATTACATACTCTCCAGTTGCATAACCCATAGCCTGGTTCATGGCACGGGTATAACCTTCATTCCTTTTATTTTCAATTAGTGTTGTTTCTGGGAAATTGGATTGGATGTAGCGGTTCGAGCCGTCCCAGGAATGATTATCGACCACAATCGTTTCAAATGGAATATCACCGAGCGTGTCTTTTAAGGATGAAAGGCATGGCCCTAAATGCTTCCTCGCATTCAGGTTCACAATGCAAATAGATGCTTTCATTCAGTTTTTAGATCCAGCCGAAGATTTTCCAGATCCGAAGTCGCCAAACCATCCAAATTGCTTCATACATGATAGCCTTTGACATTTTGGACTCACCAATCGTACGATCCGTAAAAATAATCGATTTTTCCTTAATACGAGCCTTCTTCTGCCAGGCACGAAAATTCATCTCTATCTGGAAAGAATATCCTTGGGACCTAACTTTATCTAATTGGATTTTTTCTAATAATGTTCCACGCCAGGCTTTAAATCCGCCCGTACCATCATTGATTGGCATTCCTGTAACGGTTCTGGAATACATATTGGCGCCATAACTTAAGATTAGGCGACGGATAGGCCAATTAACAACACTCACGCCATCCACATAACGGCTACCTATGATAAGATCATATTCTTTTAACTCATTCACAAGCTTGGGAACGTCTTTGGGGTCATGAGACAAATCTGCATCCATTTGGACAATAGCTTCATATCCATTTTCAAGAGCCCATTTGAATCCAAATAAATAGGCTGTACCCAGGCCCGCCTTTCCCGGGCGTTCTTCTATAAATAGGTTGGTGTATTTTTGTTGTAATTCTTTAACGATTGTGCCCGTTCCATCCGGTGAATTATCATCAACAACAAGTAAATGGTAATTCGGATTAGGACCTAAAACCTGTTCTACGAGGCTTACGATATTTTTTGATTCGTTATAGGTCGGCGATATGATAAGCGTTTTCATTCTGCGTTTTTCTCTATAATGGCATCCAGACAATCGTCAATTGATGGTGGAACTACGTTCAAGACTTCAATCAACTTATCGGATTTTAAACCCGATTTCAAGGGCCTTGGTGCCGGCTGGTTTAATTCTGCAGTGGTGATTGGTTTGATCAGTTTTGAATCCAATTCAAATTTTTCTGCGATTTTTATTGCAAAATCAAAGCGATTTAAATAATCTGCATCGCCCCAGTGAACAATACCGGATAAATCATTCTGTATACACAGTGATATAATATCCGCCATGGATTTTGTCCAGGTAGGATTATTGAATTGATCATTCACTACCCGAATCTCTTGCCTATCTTTTAAGGAATTCACCACCCAGTTTAAAAAACTGGCATTTGTAGTGGATGAATCACCATAAATCACATTTCCGCGAATAATAAGGTTATTTTGATCATGATTGAAGAGAATACGTTCAGCAGCCAGTTTAGTTTCACCGTAAACAGATATCGGACAAACTGTATCAAGTTCCGAATAGGGGCCATTTTGGCCATCAAAAACGTAATCGGTGGACAAATGTATGATCTTTCCTTTAAATGAATCACATAGATGTTGAACACCGGCAATGTTGATCTCTTTTGCAAGTTTCGGATTTAATTGACAATCATCGACACCTGTCATTGCAGCCAAATGAATAACGACATCCGGGTCTGTGGCATCAATGACATCTTTGAAATGTATCTGGTTCAAAACATCCAGAATTATACCCTGACCATCATGCGGAATAGATCGTCCAGTCCGAATGATTTTAGAATCCTTTGATAACCGTTTGGCAACGGCAGAGCCCAATTGCCCAAAAGCTCCTGTGATTAATATTCTCATGATTGTGATATTGAAAAAGTCTTGATAATCAGATCCAATTGTCGCATAAAAATAGATTTATCACTTCCGGGTCGATGAATTAAATAATTCAAATGATAGGTTCGATTATTATTTTCGTTATAAAAAACATAGGAACGGAATGGGCCGCCTTTCGATTCTTTCGCATCAATCGTTTCCCAAATACCCTGTGCTCGCCAGGCTTGATGATCTTTATAGAACGATTTTTTCATTTCAAATTTATAATCATTAAACTGGATATTCCCATAATGTGACGAAGGCCAGGACCAAATATAATCGCCAGCTTTTAATTCGTCATCCACAAAACTTCCTTCTTCCCATCCAATTCCGATCCACTGGAATGGCATTTCTTTCCCAATCCACACAAATTGCGAATCCTTACTGGCTCGAATAATTTCCCATCCCCAAGGAATTTTAAGAGACCATCCAAATTCAGTTTCCAATGAATCTTCCAATTTTTTATTCCGATCATCTCCAAAAATATATCGACTTTGGCGATCCACAAACTGATCAAAAAACTGTTTTCGGATAAAATTCTTTTTGGATTTTACCGTCCCCATTAGTTGTTCTTCTGACCCAGCATTGATGACCATAAATAATTGTTTAAGCGCATTAACATCTTTTGAAAGAATTACAGGATCAGCAGATTCTGTGTCTGCAAATTGATCCGGCGGGAGTAACCTTTTTACCAATTGATAACCCGAGTTTCCGGGATCTCTGGCCACTGCTGCAACCACAACTTGTGCCTGGGTTTTCAAATTATTGTATGTTTCAGGACTCGAGAATTTTAAATAATACAATGGTTCGGGTTCAGGGGTGTAAATCGTATCTGTGAAAATGGATGTTAAAAAATTACGGATGTCTTTTTTATCTAATTCCGAACAAATAACTCGTATTTCATTATCAGAACCCAAAGCTTCTCGCCTTGTTTCACATCCCACCAAAAAGAGAAGACTTCCAATAAAAATGGATAGATTAAGTTTTCGATAAAATTCCATCGTTAAAATTAGGGTTGATTCTCTTTTAAATCTACAATCGAGAGATCCATTTTATATGGAGTTTTCCATTAGAAAACCCTTGACCAAATGCTAGTGCATATTGCACCTTGATTAATGATTTCTCATTTAATTGAGTCAAACCAAAACCATACCCTATCTTTTTATTTTCAATGATTACTAACCGGTTAGACCCTATATCTAAAAACAAATTAGTTTGAAAACCTTGGGCAGGTTGGAATGCTGCTTCAAATGTTGCAATTTGAAATTGTGTCGCAGCAAAGGATTGTTCACGAAATCCTCTTAATGTTGAATTACCACCATACAGCACATATCTGCTCTTTGGTATAATAGAATCAAATCCATGGATTCCATGGCCCATCCACCTGACCAATCCATGTACATTTTTTATGAATGGGTGTAAATATTCAAAATTTACATCGCCTTTCAAAAATCCGTTTTCACTTTGGAGTCCTGCATCTATCGAAGAAGTGATTTTTGTCCCTTCAGTAGGTAAGAATCGCTTGTTTCTTGTATCTTTGGATGAAGAAAAAGAAAATGCCCGGAATCGGATCTTTTCATACCCATTTAATTCACCTTTTTCTGTGGGGTGTGTTTTCCCTGAAGAATATCCCACATTAATTTGATTCAGCATGGGTACAGTGATCTGCAACATGGATTTAGTTTCAATCACAGAATACAATCCACCAATAACCTCGTGATGATAAGTCAAATGCGTACCCACTTCCCATCCGAATGGATGGGGTTCCATAATCTCGAATTGAATGATCTGAGACAAAGAATCGGTACGATTCCAATACAAATCAAGAATTCCAGCAGTTTGAATCAGGTTCTCAAGATGAAGGTCAATTTGACCCTGTATCTCCCAATTATTGTTTTCGTTACTCATACCAAAAATTCCGGAAAAATAACTTTCGAATTCAGGTGTGAAATGAATGGTGGCTCCTAGATGGTTATTTAATAAACCAAATTCATAAGCAGGTTTTTCTCGGAGGAAATAATAACGCTGAACCAATGTTTCTCCCACTTCACTAAAACCAATTCCAACTGGTTCAATAATGAATGGATTTGAAATCTGATTTATTACGTTTGCTCGAATTTCGTCTCCACCAGAAATGATTAATGTATCCACTAAAGTTATTTTATCAAGGCTGTGATAATTTGATTGATCAGGATCAATAGAAAAAGAATGCAGCCGATATTCCAAAGAAAGGCTTTTTTCATGATTCATCATTTTAGAAAGAGAATCTGTGACCGTATCGAGATCAATGGATGGGATTTGTATCTCCTTTTCTTGTCCAAAGAGAATTCCAACTAAAATGATAAATTTCATTTTAGAAATGCGCACGAATCTCTCCTCGAAAGGTGATGAAATTGTTGTATCTCCCATCATCAATTGTATTCAGTGTGAAAATCATTGAAACGGATCGATTTAAAAAATATTGGAGGCGTGTGTTGGAGCGAAAACTTGTTCCCACCGGGAATCCATTCAAAGCTTCAGGTGGCAGATATGGCAATTTGTCTTTTTCTGCCGCATTGACCCAACTGATTTGAGATTGAAAACGACCTGTTTTTTTAAAAAAGAAACGCCCATTCAATAATAATCCATAAGCTTGACTAGAAAATGATTTTCCTTGTTGTTTGCCGGAATCAAAACCACCCATCAGGCCAAGATCAAAATCCATAGACTCGCTCAATTTGACCTGGAGTTGAATTTCATTCCACCATCCTTTCACATCTCTGTTTCTCAAAGTTGAAACAGTGGATTCCACAGATTTTTTCCTGAATTTCCCATTGTTCTTGATCGTAATTAATTTTGAGAGTGCCTGATCTATTTCCAGACCGACCTCGTTAGAATGATCTAGATCATTTCCCCTTGGATCCAACCCATTTAACGCTTGGTTATTATCTATCCAGCTCCTGAATCGGTTTTTCCCGAAATATATCATTTCCAACCTGGAAATCAGTCGTGAACGGGTAGATAATGAATCAGTTATATTTGGTTGAATCAATTTTCTGATTTCTGTTCCTGATCCGCGATAATCCAGACGATTATTTCCTCGAAACATTATATTCGGGAATCCCGATATTTTCCCCAGGTCAATGGTGAACTTTTGCGATCCTTCAATAACTGTATTCGGATCCCGTTTCCCGGTGGGTATTGTGTAAGAAATAAACGCACCATTAGGATCAGAAATATAAGTATTGAAAATAGGATCATAACGATATTGCCCCAATCCCGCACCTACTGAATCATAAACAATGGCTCGCTCTTCTGAATAGGATTCTTCTGTTTTAGCTTGGAATTCCCATTGGATAGGTTTGTGATCCTGTTTAAATCCAAGGAGAACTTTTGCTAAAGAATAATCGGTTGTTGTGCTGTTATCTTCAAAAGATTTTACCCGTTTTTTGAAAATAATATCCTGTTTCCATCCTGAACGTGATTCTGATCTATAATTCATAAAACCAATAAAATCGTCGGAGTCAGTTTTCCATGCTAACGACTCTTGAAATGATTCATCTTTCCTCAGATCTATACCTGTTTCTATAGCCGTCATCTTGTTTTTAATTTGAAGCCCTGCACCCATATTTTGGAATCGTTTTAACTCAGTTTCTTCTTCACGCAATTGGGTTATAAATGGGTTTATTTTCGAAAAATGGATTTGCATTCTTCCTTGTGATCTCGTGTATGAACCAATTGGTTTTTTGACAGATATATAATTGAAAAATGAATTATTAAACCTAGGATGAAAGATCTGTTGAACAACATGTATCCTTGATCGTTTATCTTTATTCACTTTTAATTCTGCCAATTCTATATTTGTGGAACCCACATTTTGAAAGATCATTTCTGATCTGATCGTTGACTCGCCTACACCATTTAATCGTGCAGAATCCAAATTCCAAAGGCGCCGCTGCATGACATCATTTTCTTGTCCCAGAGCAAAATAATTATCGCTACGATACCAATTAGAAATTGCCGCGGTCCATATAGTCGGTCCAAACACAAGAGAGTCAATGGAAATATCTATTTTTCTAGAAGAGCCACCTTTCTTCTCCTGTCGGAATGCCATAGTATTTTGATTCAATCCTGATCCCATAAATTGGCTGGAGATGTTAATATAATTTCCTATACTAACATCTCCTCCTACAAATCCAAATTGATGCAATTTTGGACCAAGTATAGTGCGAAAAGGACTATATTTATCTACATTGCTATTTAAGTCTGTATCCGATCCTGTAAATTCATAAAATATTCGTCCTGTGCCTGATATTTTTCTTATATATGAACCATAAGGATCAAATTCAAAGGTAATTGCATACCTAGGTTGGTTCTCTTCATCAGGTACATATTCATATCTGTCTCCTGAAATTATATAATCACCCTCATCATCTGGAATGACTGTGCTAATTTGAATATTCCCAGATTCAGTAGCAGATAAAGAATCTTGAATATCCTGACTCCAGTCATTTTTATTGAATTGATCAGATTCCTTGAAAAATCCAAATGTTAAAAAACTGGATTTTCCAAAATTTCTTTTTAGTGAACCGCCGGAGAACCCTTTTTGGTATTCGAAATCTGAATATTGATACTCAATGAATAAATCAGAATCTGCATGAATAAGAACTTTGGGTGTAAAACGAATTTCTCCCAATGAATAATCGATGGTGTAATCGTGATTTTGTCCACGAATTAATTGTATTCCATCCACCCATACTTTTTCTGTCCCGGATAAAACAATGATATCCCTGTTCCCATTACTTCCGGTTAATTGATAGGGCCCCTGATTGCCATCTCTTCCTTTCATTTCCAGAGTTGTATAATTCCCTTTTGATCCGGCATAAACCCCCGATCCACTCCATTGACCTACCTTATAGTGATTTTTTAATCCAACCAGTTTTCTATTAATATTATTGCTATTATTAATTTTTTCTTCATAAATAATATCACCGGCATCAACGGAATAGTTCGGATGTGTAACCATGAGATAAACCTGGTCTAATTCTTCTAATTCTCGTGTAGTTCCCTCTGGCTGGATCGGTAAATCCTGGTCTGTGAGAATACCACTCACCATCATATTTTTTGTCAATTTTCCATTTAATTGCATTTGCAGACCGCCTGTAAAATCAGAACCACCTAAAGGTGAAACCGATAATTGCCGAAAAATACTACCTGAAGAATAAATATTAGATTCACTATCTGAATTCCCAGAATAAGGTCGTTCTTTTTTAGATAAGATTTCGATGCTTTCCAAATTCAGTTCTGGTAAGGATCTCCATGTTGGCCCTACTGAAAGCGGTAAACCATTTGTTAAATAATCATAGCTTATTACTATAGGAAAGTTGGGATCCGTATTTGGCAAAATTAGAATCCCTTCAATAGCTTGGATTTTTTTTACAAGTATGGGTACTCCACCCTGGAAAACCAATACTGATGATTCCAGTATGAAAGGATGTGTGAGTTGAATGGAGTTTTCGTCAGAAATATTATAAATCGTATCAACTTTAGAAGATACCTGTGCCGAGGTGGAACAGTAAAAGCAGATGGAAAGACAAGCGAAGAACTTGACTTTATTTGACATCCAAAATAAGGATATGATCCTTGGCAAGAACAGCGATGGATCGGTTCATCGATGCCATATCTTCAATAGGAACACTTGCACCTGGGATAGAAACTTTTTTTTGTGAATGAATAGAGATCCCTGCTCCCATACGATTAAACACAAACCAATCGTCGCGTACTGCAATTAAAAAGACTGCATTTTCAATAGTTGATGGAAATGATATTTTTTTTCGACCATTCTGACTGAAAATATGAATCATTCCATCACAACCTAGAATTGCCATTTCACCTTCTTGATTAATTTGCATTTCCGCCATACAAAATACTGATCCAAGCTCTTTTGATAAATTCACTATTGGTGTGGGATCCAATTCACCTTTATCAAATAAAAATATACTGTTGTAATCTCTTGAATAAAGGTAGAGCCTCCCCCAAGGATCCAGTGCTGCGTCTTCTGGAAAAATACGTCGATTCAAATCAATAGTTTGAACCGGATTTAATCGAAAATCCAATTGGACAATTTCATTCTCCAAGCGATCCACCAGCAGAATCCCCTGCGGCGAAATACCCATCCAGACTAAGTCTTCATATCCTGAAATATTTTGGCCAACCCCACTGGATAAATTCACATCTCCAAAAGCATCTAATTCAAGTAATTCACGTTTATATTGGTCAAACAACAGGAATCTATTTGCGATAGTCCAACTCACTTTGGTTGGTTTTATATCTAATAGATGTATTTTTTCAGGAAATGGGCGGTATTCAGCGATGGACAGACTGACTTGCCCACTACATAGGGTTATGTAAAATAATATAAAAAGAGAATATTTATGCAGGTTATGATTCACGCTTAGGTAAAGGATTTATTAAGAAATATGACCCAATGATTATCATGATTATAGAAATAATTTGCGAGCCGGTAAAAACTTCAAAAAGATACCTTTCATTTGTACGAATAAATTCAATTATAAAGCGTTCAATACCAGCAAGAATTAAATATAAAAAGAATAAACTCCCAGCAATTTTTACATTATTCCGACGGGACCAGAGAAAATAAAAAATTGCTACCGCTAATGTAAATTCGTACAACTGCGTGGGATGAACAGAAAGAACTCCGGGGGCAAACCCTGAAATATCAATCCAAGGGTAATAGGTAGAAAAAACATGTGAAGTGCTTGGAGGCAACCCATCTGGAAATGAAACTGCCCAAGGGAGATGAGTGGGGATACCATAATCATCGCCCACAAGAAAACAGCCAATGCGACCGATGCCATAACCCAAGATTAATAGAGGTGCTACAATATCCGCAAAAACTAACCATGGGAGATTGTTTTTTTGTAGCACCATTGTTACAGCAAAAGTTCCTCCCATAAGTCCTCCAAGAAAAACCAGCCCTGAACCGCTGAAAATCATACCCATAGGATTATCGATTACCTGATCAAGATTTTCTAATAAATAATAGATTTTAGACCCTAGGACACCACCAATGGCAGCCCAAAAAACCATATCAGATGCCAACTTTTCATCATGTCCCATCCGTTTCAAATCATGATTCAGTAAGAAGTAAGTGCTGTAAAAAGCCATAACGAGCATAAATCCAAATGAATATATTTTTATGGGACCAATTTCAAGTAAGACAGGAAACATTAATATTTTTCTCCACACCCTGAACAGAAATTATCCAATCGGGTTCGTTTTTGTCCGCAATTGTGACAAGTTAAAGAATTTGTTTTGCCGTTTTGATAAACCATCATTATGATAGCAATGAATAGTGTAACAACCGCTAAAGCTATCAGGGGTTCCCAAATATAAAGTTTATGACGCTTAATCTTGTTTATGGGCTGCTTAGGAAGGTCTTCCTTTTGCGATAAGGTCATGAGTTCAGCAAGGGCACTACGGGTTGTTAATCCACGAGAATTTGAATAAGAAATTGAAATTAGTTTAGTCTCATTTTCCAAAATATTTTGCCATTGAATTGAGTGGGTTGTTTGACCATGCGCATCTTGTTCTTTTTCGCCCTGGAAACCGGAATACTCAAAATTTTCCGCAGGGAGAGGTTCTTGAATCTCTAAATTAAATTCACCAATTACTTCTGAAAATGAAAGGGAATATTCGAAGTGACGATTTCCTGGTTCTGTAAATTTTGTTGAATTGATCATAAAAGCAAACTCATTCAAATCGGGTGAAACTTCCACCCATTTGAGATCTTTTATTAAACGTGTTGGGATTAGAACAAAATCCAATTCACCGTTAGTATTAGTCTTGATCAGAGAGACAGAATCCACATCTAGTGGTACGGTAAAAAAAAATGGCATTTTTTGTGTCTCGTCTAATCGATGTCCGCTAAATAAAATAGTGACATTATTTTGGTCATATTCTGGGATTATGGACATACGGCCATGGCTCAAATCTCCCCTTAAGTGAACCACCATGAGTATAAATAAAATAAATGTAGAAAATCTCATGGTAAAATTTAAAGAGAGTTTTCTTATTGTGTTGTCATTCTTGTAAGCACAATGAGATCATAGACTGCATGGGACCATGCTGTGATTCCAAACCCACGCAAGAAATATAGTGTTCCCAGTGCTATTCCTGCTAAAAACCGGATCATGAATATATTAAACGAGAAAAAGTCACCATATTCACCAATAAAATGAAATGATGAAAAAATACCTGCAGCAATAACCATGGCAGCCCAATTTCTCGTTTTATCCGACCATTGAAATATAAAACCCAAAATGACCGATATCCCGGCTATCAACATAACGCGAAATAAAAACTCTTCGTAGATTCCAGCTCCAACTGCAAGAGTTACTTGTTGGACTAACATAGAGCCGGTTGGATTCATCAAAAGTAAATAAACATTGCTCATAAAAAAATAGATCAGCACCGACCATCCAACACTCTCCACCATCATCAGTAAAAAATAATCGCTATGAATCTGAGCTTCTTCCCAATACTTACGCTGAAGAATAAATGCAATGATAAATCCAATCAAAAATATTAATCCTACCCAATATAACCCCGTTATCCCAAATGGTGCCAGGATCTGACGCATCAATGCATCAGCGCCATTACGCAGAACAAACATATCATCAGATGATGTGAGAAAAATCCCAATCTCGTAAATAAGGAATAGCGGAACCGTAAAAAGAAAGCTATAAAGCGGAGAGCGTGTGGATCGCCAATAAGGATTCATTCAATCAATCGTTATCTAGCTGCAAAACGGCCAAAAGAGCTTCCTGGGGTATCTCAACCCTACCTATCATTTTCATGCGCTTTTTACCCTTCTTTTGCTTTTCCCAGAGCTTACGTTTCCGCGTGATGTCACCTCCATAACATTTGGCGGTAACATTTTTCTTCAGTGCTTTTACGGTTGTTCGTGCAATGATGCGATTATTCAATGCTGCCTGAATCGCTACTTCGAACATTTGTCTTGGAATTAATTCTTTCAATTTACTGCATAAAGCCACACCACGTTGATATGCATCATCTGCATGGCAAATGGTGGATAATGCATCCACTGAGTCACTGTGTATAAGGATATCCAATTTCTGTAGTTGAGCTTTTTCGAATTCCTTGAATTCATAATCAAAAGATGCATACCCGCTGGAAATGGATTTCAGTTTATCATAATAATCAAAAATGATCTCGCCTAGAGGTAGGTCATAATGTAATTGGGCTTTTTCCGGTGATAGATATTGCGTATTCTTATAAATACCTCGTTTTTTCTGACACAAGGTCATAATACTGCCAATGTATTTTTTTGGAGTCAAGATTTCAGCAGAAACCATAGGTTCAAGAATTGCCTCGATATCTCCAATTGGCGGCATTTTTGCTGGCGTATCTACTTGCACTTTTTCTCCACTTCGCAATAATACTTGATAAACTACATTCGGTGTGGTGGTGACAAGATCTAAATTGAATTCCCTCTCCAAACGTTCCTGGATGATCTCCATGTGGAGTAATCCCAAAAAGCCGCAGCGGAATCCAAATCCCAATGCCTGACTGGTCTCAGGTGTAAACTCGAGTGATGCATCATTGAGTTGGAGTTTCTCTAGTGCCCGCCGCAATTGCTCATAATCATCTGCTTCAGCTGGGTAAAGTCCTGAAAAAACCATGGGCTTAATCTTTTTATATCCGGGTAATTGTTCTTCTGCTTTATTTTCCTTTACAGTGATGGTATCTCCCGGCTCGATGTGCCCCATATCTCTAATACTGGCTACAACATAACCCACATCGCCTGCTCGAAGTTCTTTTGTTTTTACTTTGTCTAAAACAAAATGACCAGTTTCTGTGATCTCATATTCACGATCATGCGCAAAGAATTGTGCTGTCATTCCTTTTTTTAATACGCCATCAAATACGCGGACATAGGGAATGGCACCTTTGTAATTATCATACATGGAATCAAAGATTAGCGCACGGGATCTTTGCTCTGAATTATCTCTTGGTGGATCGATTCGATTAATAATAGCATTGAAAATATCCTGGATACCAATCCCACTTTTAGAACTGGCTTCGATTATATCATTCTCGTCACAACCGATTAATTCCACCATCTGCATTTTTACATCATCTATCATTGCAGATTGGAGGTCGATCTTATTAATAATTGGGATCAATGTGAGATTATTTTCGATTGCGAGATAAGTATTAGATACGGTTTGTGCCTCCACGCCTTGCGCTGCATCCACAAGCAACAAAGCACCTTCACAAGCAGCTAATGAACGGGATACTTCATAGGAAAAATCCACGTGTCCCGGTGTGTCAATTAAATTCAACACATAGGTGACTCCATCATGGTGTTCATATTCCATGCGGATGGGGTGACTTTTGATGGTTATTCCTCGTTCCCGCTCTAAATCCATGCTGTCCAAAACCTGGGCTTTCATCTCTTTTTTAGACAAGGTATTTGTTTCTTCCAACAGGCGATCTGCAAGCGTGGATTTACCGTGGTCGATGTGAGCTATAATACAAAAATTGCGGATATGAGCCGTTTTCATCTACGCAAATTACAGAGCAAAGGGCTGGGTTTATAGAGAGAAAATCAACCTATCCAAAGGAATAATACTTCCGAATGGGTTTGAGTACGCGCCAGCGACAGGAGAGTCCTTTTGGAAAAACAACAAAATCACCAGACTCAATGGTCACTTCTTCATGATCCGTAGTAACAATCACTTTACCCTCCAAGATAAAGCAAGTTTCCTTGTCACTGTATGACCAGGGGAATTCTGAAACTTCACAGGACCAAATAGGCCATGAATACACATTTAGTGCAGTTAATTCCATATCGGATAATTTTTTAATTTCTATTTTAATGGTGTAACCTA
>CAWVTW010000012.1:0-20454 GCA_963933175.1 uncultured bacterium | reverse complement strand
AAGATTGACAACTAAGAATTTTAGCCAGACCAAAAAAATGTTAATGTTGAAATAAGGTTTTTCTAATTAATCTAATATAAATGGCCAGTTGATTTATTCTGATAAGGATACGGTATTCCCTTCTGGGTCAGTTTTGATGAGCCAGATGTCACTATGATTTTCATCTCCGTCCCCTATGATACCAATGCTACCGGTTAGGGCGAACCCTCCATCAAATGTCTGTAAAACTGAAAACCCATAATTGTGGGTTATGCCTCCAAAGGTTTTATCCCAGTCGACACTACCATTGCCATCAATTTTAATTAACCGAATATCATAAGCACTATTTTCATGAACATAAGAATGACAAATCAAAATATGGCCACCATCATTAGTTTCCCGCAGAGCATTGCCACCTTTACCATTACTGCCACCGAATGCGTTATCCCATATTTTGTTACCAGTTGAATCTATTTTAATCAAGACCAGAGCTGTATTCCCATATCCAAACGATTCCGTAACACCCCTTATAATGTAACCGTCATCAGGTGTTTTAAGTATGGATTTTCCATAGTCACTGCTATTATCACCAAAAGTCTTGGCCCACGTTGTTTCTCCCTGAGAATCTGTCTTGATTAACCAGATATCAGAACTACCATTTCCGAAAGATTCTGTACTTCCTAGAAGAATGAACCCGCCATCTTCAAGTATCTGAACATCAGCCCCAAGTTCCAGACCTGCCCCACCAAATGTTTTTGTCCAAAGTGAATCTCCCTGAGAATTTGTTCTAATTAACCATATATCCTGATTTCCATCACCTGAAAAGTCACTATTCCCTATAATAATATAACCACCATCTGTCATTTGTTGTATCGACCCGCCTTGATCTGTATTAGAACCACCAAAGTAGGTATCCCATTCCATTAAACCTGTAGGATCTGTCTTAATCAGCCAAATATCACTGCCACCAAAACCGTAGGATTCTGTTGTACCGGAAATAATATATCCACCATCTGATGTTTGTAAGATATGCCGAGCATCATCAATTTCGCTGCCACCATAATTATGATTCCATTGTTCAGTGCCTTTACGATCTATCTTGATTAGCGAGATATTATCCCCAGTATTGCCTAAGATGACATAGCTACTGTCTGCTGTCTGTAAAATAGAATACCCTGCGTCATCTACATAATCCAATCCAAAAGTAGCATTAAAAACTAAAAAGTTATATACTGATAAAATTATTGTTTCACTATCTGCGGTATTGCCAGATTTATCATAAGAACGAACAAATAATGTGTGCTCGCCATTCTCATAATTATTTGTTATCCATGTAAGAGTGTAGGGAGCAGTGCTATCGGCAATCCCCGTTGAATCACTATTGATCCAGAGTTCAACTTTTACTACTTCATCATTATCAATTGATTCACAGGCAACAACGACTGTGTCCTTCACCGTTGAAATATTATTTGGAGATGTAATTAAGACGCTAGGAGGATTTGTATCTATACTTTCATCATCTTTTTTCTCTTCACAGGACCAAAAGATCAATAACGCAGTTGATAGTATTAAAATTGATGTTTTCATATTATTCAAAAAAGTTAAATGCCATATAGCATAGTGTTATTATAATTTTATTTATAATCTAATATATGGGGTTGCCAGAGTATCTATCAAAACATAGCAATAATATTTCAGTTTTCATAACTATCAATCGGCGGGCATGTACACACTAAGTTTCTATCACCAAATGCATTATCAATTCTGCCAACTGTTGGCCAATATTTATGTTCTTTAAGCCATGGTGCCGGGTAAGCTGCTATTTGCCGAGAATAGGAATGCTTCCATTCATCACCAGTAACGACAGAAGCAGTATGCGGCGCATTTTTTAACGGATTATCATTAGCATCCATTGTACCATCAATGACGTTTTGGATTTCTTGTCGAATAGAAATCATGGCATTACAGAAACGATCCATTTCTCTCTTTGACTCACTTTCTGTGGGTTCAATCATGAGAGTTCCAGGAACTGGAAATGACATAGTTGGCGCATGGAAGCCATAGTCCATGAGTCGTTTGGCAACATCCTCATCAGATATTCCAGATTGGTTTTTCAACTTTCTTAAATCAATAATGAATTCGTGGGCATTATACCCACCAATTCCCCTATAAAGAATTAGGAAATGATTCTCTAATTTTTTTGCCATGTAATTGGCATTCAGTATAGCGACTTGAGTTGCTTTTCTAAGGCCATCGCCACCCATCATCGCTATATAAGCCCAGGGAATGAGTAATATGCTACTACTTCCAAAGGGAGCAGAAGACACAGCATGAATAGCCTTTTCTCCACCTGTTTTAATTTGTGAATGTCCGGGTAGAAAGGCCGCCAAATGATCTTTACAAACGATGGGGCCCATCCCGGGACCACCGCCACCATGGGGAATGCAAAAAGTTTTATGGAGATTAATATGCATTACATCCCCTCCAAATACTCCCGGTTTACATAATCCCAGCATGGCATTGAGATTGGCGCCATCTAAATAAACTTGACCACCATAGTCATGAACGATCTGGCAAATCTCTTTGATAGTGTGCTCAAAAACACCATGAGTGGAAGGATAAGTGACCATAATTGCTGCCAGATTTTCAGAATGGATTTTGGCTTTTTCTGCTAAATCATCTTTAGAGATATTTCCATGTTTATCACATTCAACAATTACAACTTTCAATCCTGCAATGACAGCCGATGCCGGGTTGGTTCCATGTGCGGATGCTGGAATTAAACATATATTCCGATGATCATTGCCATTCTCTTTATGGAATGCACGTATGACCATAAGCCCGGTATATTCACCTTGAGCACCAGAATTGGGTTGCATGGAAATTTCATCGAAACCAGTTGTTTCAATAAGCCAATTTCCTAATTCACCAATTAATTTATGGTAGCCTTTCGTCTGATTATTAGGAGCAAATGGATGGATATTGCTGAATTCATTCCAGGTGATTGCTTCCATTTCCGTAGTTGCATTGAGTTTCATGGTGCAGGACCCTAAAGGAATCATGCTCGTATTCAGAGATAAATCTTTTGTCTCTAATCGATGGAGATAGCGGAGCATTTCTGTCTCCGAATGGTATGAATGAAACACAAGATGTTCTAAATAGGGAGATTCTCTGTCTAAATCAGATGGAATGCTATTTCCTGTTCCCTCAATTTTTTGTGCTTTAAAAATAGAAAGCAATTCATCAAGATGGTCTTCTGTGGTTGTTTCATCTAAAGAAATCCCAACAGTTCCATCTCCATGATCTCGAAGATTTAGTTCAAGGTTTTTGGCTTTATCTTTCCAACCATCTGCCTTGAATCGAATTGTATCAAAGAAATATTCATGGACAACTTCATATCCGGATTTTTCTAGTGATATCGCTAATTTTGCTGATAAATAGTTTACTTGTTGTGCAATCTTTTTCAATCTTTCGGGGCCATGATAAACCGCATACATCCCAGACATGATTGCCAACAAAACCTGTGCGGTACAGATGTTAGAAGTTGCTTTCTCCCGGCGTATGTGTTGTTCACGGGTTTGAAGTGCCATTCGAAATGCGGGGTTTCCCTGAGCATCTTGTGAAACACCAATAATACGTCCAGGGATTTTTCGTTTGAATTCTGCTGTTGTGGAAAAAAATGCTGCATGGGGTCCGCCGTAGCCCATGGGTACGCCAAACCGTTGTGCATTTCCTACTGCTACATCGGCACCCATTTCTCCTGGTGATTTGAGAAGCGTCAGCGCCAAAAGATCCGTAGCCACGCATACGTAAGATTGATTTTTATGAGCGGAATCACACAGATCAGAATAGTCTTGAATAAAGCCTTCCGTATCTGGATATTGAATCAGGACACCAAAGACAGACTTATTAAATTCGAACTGATTGTGATCTGATATTTTTAATTCAATACCTAATGGCTCAGATCGAGTTTTTAAAATATCAATAGTTTGTGGATGGGATTTAGATGACACCAAAAAAGTCTTCTTATTTGGATCTCGAGTAGCGTTAAAAAACATGAGCATAGCTTCTGCTGCTGCGGTACCTTCATCAAGCAAGGATGAATTTGCTAACGGAAGCCCGGTGAGATCAGAAACCATAGTTTGGAAATTTAACAATGCTTCCAAGCGTCCTTGACTAATCTCCGCTTGATAAGGCGTATATGAAGTGTACCAGCCGGGGTTCTCTAATATATTTCGTTTAATAACGGCAGGAACGATTGTCCCATAATATCCCATCCCTATGTAAGACCGAAATACAGAATTCATTCTAGCAAATTCTTGTAGTTGATTAATGGTCTCTGGCTCAGATTTTTTAGGTAGAAAATTCGAAGATATTTTGGTAAGAATATTTTCAGGAACCACAGTTGTAGAAAGTTCGTCTAAAGATGTGAGTCCCAGTTCAGAAAGCATTGCCTGGATATGGGCATCACTGGAGCCAAGGTGTCGTTTAACAAAAGAATTGAACATAGATCAAATGGGAAAAATATGGTTAAAATAATGGAGTAAGATTAAAGAAATTCCATCTTTTAGCCTATTTAGATTTTCATCAGTGTCCCTTGTTTTTATGGGTTATTATTAGGTAATCTACGATTATGAGAAAAACCAGAGAGTTCCAAGTTAAAAAAGAAGTTTTGATTAAGATAGGAGAACGGGTTTTTATTGATGACGTTGAATGGAAAGCGGCTGAAGTAATTGATGATATAGTGACTCTTTATCGAGAGGGTATTGGGGGTGAAAGTCACACCATTCAAAAGACAGTCAACGAAGTTAAAACTCTTGTTTTTGAAAAGGCTTGAGATCGAAAACAAATCCATTATTAAACCATTCATATTGATTGATTAAATTGGTAAATTTTCAAGCTGAATATGAATAAAATAATTCAATCAAGAACCACAATGATTATTCTTGTGGGGGTGAAACCAAGGTTGACGCAGGAAACTGGGATCTAACAACAATTTTTACAATGCACCGTACGGTGCATTTTTTTTTACATTGAGGAAATTATGTCTATGGAAAAACTAATCGAATTACAAGGAATTGATACAAAATTAAGAGATCTGAATGATTTATTAGGTGATTTACCATTTAAGGTCAATGAACTAAATCAGCAGGAAGAATTTATTAAAAATTCACTAATAGAAAAGAAAGATAGATTGAAAGAACTTGCTGTCGAATCTCATAAGGGGGAGGTTCGCATTGCTGAAATCAATGACAAGCTTAGTAAATTAAAAGACCAACTCTTCCTAGTTACAAACAATAAACAATATGATGCATTGATGCATGAAATGGATCATATGAAAAAAGAACGATCCACTATCGAATCAGAAACGTTATCTTTTTTAGAAGAAAGTGAAACCTTAACGGAATCTGTTGAAACAATGGAATCAGAATTAGGATCTTTATCGAATGAAATAACTGTTCGTCGTGAAAAACTAGAATCCGTTATTTCAGATTCTGCTGAAGAAAAATTATTTTTAGAACAAAAGCGCTCAAATAAAGTGGAAAGTCTTGATCTTAATACTGTGTCAATTTACAATCGTGTATTTCAAGCGCGAGATGGATTGGCCGTTGTGAATCTTTCCGGGAACGGTTGTGGAGGGTGTGGTGCACATGTCCCTTTGCAAAAAGTGACAGAAGTTCGTGCCAATTCTTCTATTCATAGATGTGATGTTTGTGGAAGATTTCTTTATAGTGAAAATAATTCTTTAAATTAGATGGTTATTTAAAAATTGAGTCGGTCGGATGGTTGCTCTTGGCCCGCGTAAGCGGTCTAAGGGAGGAAAGTCCGGGCACCGCAGAACAGGATGCCCCATAATGAGGGGAGGTTCGCATTCGCGAATCATGGAAAGTGCAGCAGAAAGTAAACCGCCCCGTTATTTGCGGGGTAAGGGTGAAAGGGTGGTGTAAGAGACCACCAGGTCGTGAATAAATTCAGGATGCTTGTAAACCCCATCCGGTGCAAGATCGAATAGTCTTCAAGATGTTGTTCGCATCGTTAAAGAAGCGGGTAGGTTGCTCGATCATGATGGTAACATTATGGCTAGATGAATGACCATCCCTTTGGTTTTGAATCTTCAGGCTAAAGGACAGAACTCGGCTTATAGACCGACTCAATTTTTCTATATATTATGCGTTGGATATTCCCAAATCTTCAATCTGATCAAGTCAGAACAGTCATGGAACTTTACAAAGTTTCAGAATCAATTGCGAAAGTGATGGTCTCTCGAAAGTTGACTGATTTAGATCACACTAAAGAATTTTTCTCACCGAGTATTTCTCAACTTCATAATCCTTTTTTAATGAAGGGGATGGAAAAAGCAGTGAACCGCATCATCAGAAATATAGAATCTGAAACACCCATTTTTATTTTTGGAGATTATGATGTGGATGGTACCACAGGTGCATCAATTCTTTATACAGGACTCTCCAATTTGGGTGCAAAGGTGAAAACCTATATTCCGAATCGTGAAAAGGAAGGCTATGGCGTTTCAGAAATGGGAATTGATAAAGCAGGAAAATTTAGTGCAGACCTGTTTATCACCTGTGATTGTGGTATTAATGCCATCAACCGTGTTAATTATGCAAATGAGAAAGGAATTGATGTGATTATAACTGATCACCATATTCCTGGAGAAATACTTCCAAATGCTTATTCCATTTTAAATCCCAAACAAGTGGATTGCGATTATCCATTTAAGGGATTATGTGGCGGCGGCGTTGCATTAAAACTTTTATCAGGACTAGTGAAAAAGATGGGGTTTTCATTTGATTTGATAACCGACCTCATGGATTTGGCAGCATTAGGGACATCAGCTGATCTTGTTCCAATGAAAGACGAAAATCGGGTGTTTGTTCATATTGGACTAAAAACCTTGAGGACAACGAGGCGACCCGGACTTCGTTCATTATTGAAAGTAGCAAAAGTGGATTTAGAGAGGGATTTATCTGTTACGCAAATTGTGTTTCATGTAGCACCAAGAATAAATGCAGCAGGTCGATTGGGAGATGCAAATAGATCTGTAGAGTTATTAACTACAACGGATACTGGCATAGCTAATCAACTGGCCCAAGAATTAGATCAGGAGAATTTATCAAGAAGAGTAATCCAGCAAGGTGTTGTGGACGATGCGTTATTTTTAGTGAATTCAGAAGTGGATTTGGAAAAAGATAAAGCCATTGTGTTAGGATCTAGAGGATGGCATCAAGGGGTGGTTGGTATTGCTGCATCCAAGCTAAAAGAAGAATTCAATCGACCATCCGTTATCATTTCTTTTGATGAAGAAGGAAATGGAAAAGGCTCTGCTCGAAGTATAAAAGGGCTGGATCTTTACAATGCTTTAACAGCAGCTAGTGAGCATTTAGAGAATTACGGCGGTCATGCCATGGCGGCAGGGTTGGCAATTCATGAATCAAAACTAAATGATTTTCGGAATGCTTTTTTATCTTATGTTGATTCAGTATTAAATGCTAATGACCTTGAGCCTCAATTATATTTGGATGCGGAAATTAGATTATTTGACTTGAATCGCCGGTTTATGGAGTTCATAAAAAAACTGGGTCCCTATGGGCCGGGAAATATGCGTCCAAATTTTGTTGTTACAAATGCAAATGTGATTGGAAATCCAAAGGTGATCGGAAATGGGGATCATATTCGATTCCAAGTGAAACAAAAACAATCCGTCATTGATGTGGTGGGATTCGGACTGGCTCATCATTATCAGGATCTCATTTTGGGAGTACCTATCGATATCGCATGCATTGTAGAGACAAATGTATGGAGAGGGAAAGAATCAATTCAACTAAATGCCAGAGATATTCGATTGTCTTCGACTGAATAACTCTTGTTGTAAATTCAAACTGAACCCCTTTAAAATAGAACACCTTTTCAATGGATAAATTATTTTTTACTGACGAACATATTATGATTCGTAATATGGTTCGTGAATTCGCTGATACCGAAATCACGCCGGTTGCCCGGGACCTGGATGAGCAAGGAGAGTTCCCCACGGCTCTCGTGAATAAAATGGGTGAATTGGGTCTCATGGGCATCTTGATTCCGGAAGAATACGGTGGTTCAGGGTTGGATATGGTTGCCTTTGCCACAGCTATTATTGAATTGGCACGGGCCGATGCATCAGTGGCTATTACTATGGCAGCACATACATCATTGGGTTCACTCCCCATCCTGATGTTTGGATCGGATGAGCAGAAAAATACCTATCTTCCCAAACTGGCAACTGGCGAAATGTTGGGCGCATTTGGTCTCACAGAGCCAGATGCGGGTAGTGATGCAGGTGCCACAAAAACAAAAGCAGTTCGAGATGGAAATGAATATGTGGTAAATGGCGGAAAGATTTTTATTACAAATGCGGGGAAAGCAGGTGTGTTATCTTTCACATCTCAAGTGATTGATAATGGAAAAAATTTGGGTATTGCTGCATTTTCAATTTCCACAAATACACCGGGTTTGGAAATTGGTCCTAAAGAAAAAAAAATGGGATGGCGTGCTAGTGACACACGGCAACTATTTTTCAAGGATATGCGGATTCAAGCAACATCCATGCTAGGAACGCCCGCAAATGGTTTTAAAACATTTTTAAAAACATTGACATCCGGTCGAGTCTCTATCGGTGCATTATCTATAGGAACGGCTTTAGGTGCGTATGAGCGTGCATTAGCCTATTCCACTGAACGAATTGCATTTGGAAAACCAATCAATAATTTTCAATCTGTTGGATTCAAATTGGCAGATATGGCAACCAAGATAGAAGCATCAAAATTGCTGGTTTTCCATGCGGCGTGGATGAAAGATCAAGGATTAGACATTACTAAAGAAGCAGCCATGGCAAAACTTTTTGCCAGTGAAACAGCCATGGAAGTAACCACTGAAGCTATCCAAATTCATGGTGGATACGGCTATGTAAAGGAGTATGATGTGGAACGCTTTTTCAGAGATGCTAAGATACTAGAGATTGGTGAGGGGACCAGCGAGATACAGCGGCTTATCATTTCAAGAGAAATCCTAAAAGAAATTCAGATTTAATGACTGAAAAACAAAAACCCAATCCACTTTTTCTATATTTTTTATTTGATAAATATTGGAGACAATACCTGATTATTTTCGGTATGATAATGCTGATCTCTATTCTTTTCCCCCATGGGAAAGCGTTAAAATATTCCTATCAAGTAAATGACATCACTAGGGAACCCATTATTGCCCCCTTTACTTTTTCCATTTTAAAAACTGAAGGACGGCTACAGAGTGATTTGGATGAACAGAAAAAGTCCGTACCTTATATTTTTAACCGAAATGATGAAATTGTAGCAAAGCAGATAGATGCTTTGGGTGAATTCTTTGCTATGACAAACGAGTTACGGCATGCCATTTGGCGACTTGAAGAATCTAAGAGATTAGTCTATGAACGTCGTTATAACAAGCAATATGAAAAAGCTCACTCCGAATTTGTGTCTGACAGTGCTAATCTATCCATTCTGACAAATGAATTCCACCGGATCTATTCATTCACTGTAGAAAAGCCCGAATGGATTACCTATGTGACAGCGGACCAAGATCCGAAAAATATGAAGGATTTGGATCGGAATAAAGATCATGTTATTCAGATTTGCAAAAATAGATGGACAGAGGGTATTTATGATATTGTAGTCAGTGATATTGCTAGTCACCAAGTTATGATCAATCAAAGCGATGTTCCAGATCTAGCAAGACCAGAGAGTTTTAATGATCTTCAGTCTGCATGGACAAAAGCAAGAAAAGAATTGCTTTCCATTTTTTCTGAAGGTGATATGTTCCGTGATCTGGGGTATGATCTCATTGTTGAGTTTATGCAACCAAATCTGTTGTTTGATCGACAACTCACCGAGCGTCATCAAGTTGAGAGTTTAAATAAAGTTCCTCGTAGTCAAGGTGTGGTGTTAGAAAATGAATTGATTGTGGATGCCAATATTCGGATTACTGATGATGTTCTCCAAAAATTGAACTCATTATCTGTGGCAATCACAAAACAGGAAACCAATTCTGGCTGGGCCAAAATTGCCTTGAGCTTTGTTGGGAGAATCATGATGCTCTCGGTAGTGGTCTCCCTGTTTTTTGCATTTTTAGTAGTGTACCGTATTACCATTTTCCAAGATTGGAAATTGGTTTTATTAATTTCAATCGTTTTTTTACTGCAATTAGGATTGGCTCATATATTTGTGATTAGGATGGAATGGTCGGAATATTTAATTCCGGTAACTGTTGGTGCCATGACCCTTACCATTTTATTTGATGCACGAATCGGGTTTATGGCCACAACTTCTATGGCAATTCTCATGGGGCTCATGATGGGACAAAACATTGATCTTGTCATTGTGTCACTCTTCACAGCAACAATTGCCGTTTATAATATTAGGCAATTGAGAAAAAGGAGCCAATTATTCACCACAATGTTTGCTCTCATTGCTGCTAGTATTTTTGTCATTATTGGGTTGGGGCTTTTCAAAGAACATTCTTGGATTACCATGTTAAATGATATTCAATTATTAACCATCAACAGTATTCTAGCACCAATTGTGACTTATGGATTGATTGGCTTATTTGAGATCTTATTTGAAGTAACCACCAATTTAACTTTGATAGAATTATTAGATTTTGATCATCCACTATTAAAACGAGCTCAACAGGAAACAAATGGAACCTTTAATCATAGCATCGTGGTTGGCAATCTTGCAGAATCATGTGCGAATGCAATTGGAGCACATTCATTGCTGTGTCGTGTGGGTGCTTATTATCATGATATTGGAAAAATGGCGAAGTCAGAATATTTTATTGAAAATCAATACAGCGGGGAAAATAAACACGATTCACTTACACATACGATGAGTGCACGTATTATCCGAGCACATGTGAAGCAAGGATTAAAGCTTGCAGAGGAATATGCTCTCCCAAAAGTAGTTTCTAATTTTATTCCCATGCACCATGGAACAACCCGTGTAGAATATTTTTATCGAATGGCTTTGAAAGAAGCTGAAGAGTCAGGTGCCAAAGTAGATGAAAGCGCCTTCCGCTATCCTGGTCCAAAACCAAACACAAAAGAGACAGGCATCCTCATGATCTGTGAAGCAGTAGAAGCAGCCGTTCGATCTATCAAAAAACCGGATATTCTCAAGATAGAAGCCATGATCGATAAGATTATTGAGGGACGTATTAGTGACGGTCAATTAAATGAATGTCCCCTTACATTAGATGAATTGAATAAAATCAAGGGAACTGTGGATGGTACCACGGGAATGTTAGCTGTCCTACGGGGAATTTATCATATTCGGGTGGAATACCCCGATGATCCAAAAAGCACTGCTTCTGCATGATCATTGTTTCCGTGGATTGTGATCCAACGCTGGAATGCCCTAATAAAAAAATAGTTATAAATTTAGCCAAATCGGTCTTAAATAAATATGAAACCCCTAATGGAAATATCTCCTTTATTTTTGGATCTGATGAATTGTTGTCCAATCTGAAGAAAGAATTTTTCCAAAGAGATCATTGGACAGATGTGATCGCTTTTCGTTTAAATGAATATGATGAAAAAGATATAGAAGGTGAAATTTATATTAGCCTTCCACGAGCAAATGAGAATGCTATATCTTTTGGAGAACCCTATGAAAAGGAAGTAGCAAGGCTCATCATTCACGGATGCCTACATTTGGTTGGATTCAATGACGAATCAGAAAAAGAAAAAATAGAAATGACAAAAAAAGAAAATAATTTATTAAGCCAATTAAACTGGCATAAACTTTTTGGGACTTAAATGAATAAACCTGATGCTGCAGACAAGTTTATTAAACTTTTGGAGATCGTTGAAAAACTTCGTGGGCCAGATGGGTGTCCTTGGGACAAGGAACAAACGCACGCATCATTGCTCCCTTATTTCATTGAAGAAGCGTATGAAGTAATGGAAAGTGTGGACATGGGAGATTTTGAAACATTCCAGGAAGAATTGGGTGATATATTGCTTCATGTAGCGTTACAGTCCCAAATTGCATCGGAAGGTTCAAAATTTAATATTTCTGATTCATTGGATACAGTGAATGAAAAACTGGTTCGGCGCCATCCGCACGTTTTTGGGGATAAAAAAGCCAATGCTCCTTATGAAGCCAAACAAAATTGGGAAGCCATAAAACATACTGAGAAAAATAGAAAATCCAGATTGGATGGTGTTCCCTTGGCGTTACCAGCGCTTACGCGCGCACAACGACTCCAACAAAAAGCTGCCTATGCTGGATTTGATTGGGACAATGTGGATGATGTTTGGGCAAAACTTCATGAGGAAATAGATGAATTGAAATCAGCTCACAAAACCGGAGATATGGAAAATTTTAAAGAAGAGATTGGTGATGTTCTTTTTTCGGTAGTGAATCTTTCGCGGTTTTTTGATATCCCGGCTGAAGATATGCTTCGGGCAACGAATCGAAAATTCACGACCCGATTCCAAAAAATAGAAGAAGAATTAAAGGCAAAAGGGAAAAAGCTGGAAGAATCCACTTTAGAAGAAATGGAAGAGATATGGGAACGGGCAAAAGGGAAAGTGTAATTATTAAATAATTATGTTTTAGATATTTAAGGGTTCCCAATTCTTTGTTTCAATTCTATCTGTATAACCGGGCAGAGCATCTCATACTGACCCTTGGATCGTTATAATCAATTTTCTGTCAGATCCACGGTTCCGGTGTTCACAGAGATAAATTCCCTGCCACGTGCCCAAGTTGAGTCTCCCATCTGTAATTGGTATTGAAACTGACGATCCCAATAGAGATGCTTTCAAATGAGCCGGTATATCATCAGACCCTTCGAAAGTATGCTGGTAATAACTCTGGTTTTCTGGTGCCAGCATATTGAAATGAGATTCGAAATCAGTCCGTACAGTTGGGTCCGCATTTTCATTAATGGTTAAGGAAGCGGATGTATGTTTTATAAATAAGTGAAGAATCCCTGTTTTGAGATCCTTTAATTCAGGAATATTTTCCAATACATCATTGGTGATGATGTGAAATCCGCGAGACTTGGCGGAAAGAGTAATTGTTTTTTGAATCCACACTATTTTAATTTGCCACGAACTTCACTAAGAAACACAAAGAAATAATTTGGATTTAGCATACCTTAATGTCCTTGACGGTTTAATGATTTTTCCATCCAGATGCGAGTTCCTTCATGTAGAACTATTTGAGTTTCTTCTGTAATTATAAAACCACGATTTAAGGAAAGTGCGATCATTCCATCATGTATTTGACGTGTCTTTAATACGATTGAGCTAAATCCATTTTTGGCTGCCCATTTCTCTTGGAAATTTGCTAGGGAATAAGCAACTCCCATTCGGCGAAATTTTGGTAAAACGCCACCCATCCAACTATAAAAGCTGCCATTGTTAAATCGGTCATAGCCAATTTTAAATCCAACCAATTGATTGTCTATTTCAGCAATAAGAACAAGATACTCTCTTGCACACCGTTTTTTATATTCTTCTATTTTGTAGGGAGAGTTGAATTCGGGAATTTTGGATGATAAATCCACGCATTCCTGAAATGCCCCTACGCGAATATGAATCAAGTTTTTCGTTCTTTTTTTCGAGCGGCAGGGAATAAAATATTATTTAGGATTAATCGATAACCTGGTGAATTTCGATGTAGTGATAGATCTGTTGGCGGATCTCCAACAAAATGTTGATAATCCTCCGGATCATGCCCACCATAAAAAGTGAACGTCCCTTTTCCGAAGTTTCCGTGCAGATATTTTACCTGATCTGATGCAGGGTCTTCGCCCATGATCACAATATGATTTTTAATTCTATCTTTATGGAATCCAGTTGTTTGTCCCATGAATCCTTTCACAATGGTCACATGGTTTTGGGTAAGCATGGTGGGCACCGGATCATACTTGGCGGAAAACTCAAATAGTGAAAAGTAATCTGCTTCTGCTCCACGAGTCACAGGATTATGGCTGGGTGGAATATCAATATCAGAAAATTCATATACCATGGGATCCGGTAAAAGTTTGAATCCAGTAAAAGCAAACGGTAGCGAATAATCCAATTTTGAATGAAGACTGGGATCGATGGGCGTACCATCAAAAACGGAATGTGCCCCATCTACATTTTCCATGGAAAGTGCAATGTCGTATGAATCTGTGGCGGAGCACATGGCAAAAAGAAATCCGCCATTGCCCACATAATTTTTAATATTCCGTGCTATGGCTTTCTTTTGTTCGTGGACACTGGGATATCCTAACTTAGTGGCTACAGATTTAAATTCTCTTTCCTGATCCCGATACCATTGGGCGTTATGATGGCTGCGGTAAAATTTCCCGTATTGTCCTGTAAAATCTTCATGATGAAGATGGAGCCAATCATAATCTGCTAATTCTCCCCGGTGAACTTCCTCATCCCAAAGTGTCTCATAGTCCACTTCTGCATAATTAAGCGCCAATGTTACAGCATCATCCCAGGGTTGTTTATTTGGTGGCGTGTAAATAGCAATTTTTGGTTTCTTTTCCAAGAGAACAATATCCATATTACCTTGGTCTATTTCTGAATAAATATTAACCAGATCATTTACATTTATAGGTTCAAAAGTGACTCCACGAATTCTACACTCGGTTTGAACAAATTGATGCGCATCAATCAAAAAGGAACCCCCACGGTAATTTAACAGCCATTCAATAGTAGTGTTTTTTGTTAATGTGAGATAGGCAATACCATATGCTTTTAAATGGTCGTTCTGTGACTGATCCATTGGAATAAGGATTTTTTGTCCGAAGACGAATGAGATAGAGAGAAGTAGAATTAACTGTTTCATTAACTTTCCGTTTGTTGCAGTGTCCGTATGTGATATCGAATGGGTTCAGAAAAAATGGATTTTGGAAATTCATCTAGAATTCGCATGTATTGTTCCATGGCTTTTTCAACATCTAAATATTTTGTTTCGTATATTTGTCCGGCCAAGATGATACCTCGATCTTCCAACGGAGTCCCACCAAGAGAGTGTGCCAATTTCAGTGATTTGTCATATTCTTTGAGCCTGTAATGTAAAAGTCCCCTTCGAAGCATGGCTAAAGGGGCGATAGCTGCCATAGAATCCTGATTCGAAAGAAAATTTAACTCCCGGATCGCATCACCAATTTTCCGTTGTCTTAAATACCATTCTGCCTTTAGAAAATGTTGAAAGGTTATTTTTCCGGAAGGTTCATTGTTATAATATTGTGTAAGGATATTTTTCAGTTCCATCAGATCATTGAAAGATGGATCAATAGGGCTCATAGTTATGAATGATGATTGAACAATTTTCATGGTGGAGTCAGGATCATCCGTTAAAAAGTGGACTAGTATCATTTTTTGTTCAATTGCAGGTAAATAGTTTTGCTTCAATTGTCTTTTTAAAAATGTTAAAGCTTCTTTTGATTGTCCTTTTGCCATTAAAACATCTGCAATTCTTAACACAATTTTCAATCTTAATCTCTTATCCGGTTTATTTTGCATCGCTTTATGAAGCAGATTGTATGCCTGATCAAAATCATGGAGAATCCTATATTTTATTTCGCTTAAGCGGAAATATGCTTCTGCCAAAAGGGGGGATTTTGGAAGAGAAATCAAGAGAGAATCATACAGAGCAAGGCTGGATTCAAGATGCTCTGATGATAGAGTTGAATTCAACTGGAATGGATCTTCGAAAAACAAATTGTTATCGAAAAAGTATGGAATCAAATGAGATTCTTGACTTGGAATAATTTGATCTTCAAATGTTTGGGCGAGTCCCAATAATGCTTTCCCTGCCCAATTTGAATTAATTTTTTGACCAAGAATAAAATTGTATGCCTCGATTGAAATTTTAAACTGATTTTCTTTCCGACATTCATTTGCAAATGTCAGCCAATCATTAAAATTAGTTTTTCCAGATTCAGACCCATCCTTTTTTACATCGAAGGCACGATCATATTCTCGCTGTTTAAAATAGAATTCGCTCAAGACATTAAGTAGTATATCTGGATGTTTTTGTGATGCTATTTTAAGTTTATTCTCTATGATTGGAACTGCATCTTCATCATCACTCATGAGAAGAATTCTACGTTGGATGATTACATTTTTTTTAGGTTCGTGGGAAAGGTGAAGAATGAATTGGTCCATAGCTTTATCATAAACTCGCCGGGTTTGGTAATGGATTCCCGCTTCATAGGCCATAAAAGATTGACCAAATTTTTCTCTGCCTGTATCCAATAATGAAATTAGTTCTTTATCCAGATTGAGTCGGCCATAAAGCGAAACCATGATTTGGTAATAGGGACGATTATTTTTAAATTTTTCTGCCCCTGCAGTCCAGATAGTTTTTGCATCCTTTTGTTGCCCATTTAAAAAGTATAATTCTCCCAACTCGGAATAAAGTTGAATGTCATTTGGAGTGTGAATAAGTCTTTCACGAATGAATAGAATTCCCTCATCATACCGTTGATTTATCTTTAATATAGATTTCATATCTCGTACGGTTCGATGATTTTTGGGATCTTTTAAAAGCACCGCTTCATAGATTGCGATTGCTCCATCCACATCTCCTTTTCTTTCCAGCATTTTTGCTGTTTTTATAGATGCATTTATAGATGCTTTATTTTGTCCCAATAGGGCATAGCTGAAAAACAGAAATATGAAAATCAGACTTTTATTTTTCATTGTCAGTATCCACATTTTTCTGCTCAGTTTGGAGTTGGCTCAATGAGTTGAAATATCGCTTAATCATTGTTTGATGTTCCCGAGAATATCCTGCATTAATGGCTTTATTTAAAGCCTGAAGAGCAAGACTTTGTCGTTGTCCCATATCCGCTGGTAACCCACCAGGACCTTCGAATGCTACTGTAGATTCTGCAGATGTTGATTTTCGCTCATCCTTGAATCCACGTTGAGTCATTGATGTTTGGCTATCCAGCATTCGGGACAATATCCGTTGTTGCCGTTCTTGAGTTTTTCGGGTGAATCGTTTTCGCTGAAGGTCCTTGATTACCTCATCCATTTCTTTACCAATACCACCCAGATCCCCCATCCCTTTTTGCCCGGAATGTCGCATCTCATTCATCATTTGTTCTAATGACTTTCGGAGGCCTTGTTGTTTCTGGAGCATTTGTTGCATCATTTGTTGTTGGGCTGCTGCAGCCATTTGTCCCATACTTAATTGCATTCCTTGTTGATTCAATCCCTGTTGTTGACCTGCCATTTGCTGCATCATTTTTAAGAATTGTGAATACCCACTTGCAGATCCAGATTGCTGCATACTTTGCATGCTGTTAAAAAGTCCCAACGCAGCTTCATTCAACCCTTCCATAGCCATATTTTGATTTTCTCCGGCTTTACCCACGTTCCGATCTGTCAATTTATTTTTTGCTTCTTGCATTCCCGCATTTGCTTTTCCAACACTTCGTCCTATTTCGGGCGTGATGGCAAATGTTTCCTTAGAAAGATCCATCATTTGATTCATTATGGATTGCAGTTGATCTTGCAGGACTTGTTGTCTTGCCGCCATTTCACGAAGACGCGGTGAATTCCTTGATGCAGATTTTACTTCCGATCGCAATTGCTCTTCTTGGGAAGATAGATAGAGCATGTCCTGCATCAATGCTTGAAATTTTTCTGTCATTTCTGCCACTGTTTCTTGTTGGAACTGCTGTTGCATCTGCATCAATTCCTGCATCATCATTTGCATATTATCCAGAGATTGCTCACTACTATTTTGAGACTGTTGTAAATTTTGTTGTGACAAATTTTTCATAGTTTCCATGAGCGAAGATTTAGTCTGCTCCGTCAAAGGAGATTCCGCCAGTTCGGATAAATCATCGGATGTTTTTTGACTATAATCTTCCACCAGTTCAGATGCCTCTTCCATAAGAGATTTAAGGTTTTCGAATTCTTCCAGATTCCTTTTTTCTTCCTGTTCTAGTCTTTTTAATGTGGATCTGTCTGTCTGTTCGTTGGTTTGGTTGATTTCTTGGTCCAATGATTGTTGTTGGTCAAAAAGCTGTTCCATGCGAGTTTGGAGTTCATCCATTTTTTGCTCAGCCTGTAACCGTTTGAAAATTTCCAAATACCTATCCAGGTCTTGCTCAATTTGATTTATATTTTCCGCAAGATCGTTCAGCGTATTCTGGAGTTGTTTCATATCCATATTTTCAAGTGATTCCTGAAGATTATCCATATTGGTAAGCATATCTTCCGGGATTACATCGCGGACCAAGTCCGACAACTCTTTGAATTTATCTAAGAGGTCAGGTGAAAAGAGGTCATGTTTGTCTGCCTGCTCGGTGATGGATTCAATGGTTTCAGCCATTTTTTCCATATTAGCAAATTGTTCTTTTGTCTTTTCAATGGCATTCTTTACAGATTGCTGTTGATCCCAATCTAGATCTTTAGTTTTTAGCGCTTCTAGTTCCAATGCTTCAAACAATTCTTTCAACTCCTGAAAATTTTCTGTCCCGGTTGTTATTTCTTCCATGAAATCCGATTCCGTGTTTTCAGCTGTTTCATAAAGATCGGCTAATGATGGTACGCGAGCGATAAAAGTGGAAGACACCGTTTTTTTAGGACCGGAGATAATATCATTATCCGTGAGTTCAAAATGGAAATGTACCTCATCTTCTGGCATAAGAAGCATATCAGCTAAGTCCCATAAATTATGGATCGTTTGGACAACTGTATCAGGATTCAAATCATTTAGAGTGAACATAGCCACATAAGGATCAGCCTGGAGATACATTGGCCGGCGTACCTCGTAAGCGACTTGGAGATTGGTGAAACCATAATCGTCTTCTATCTCAAGATGAATCGGTATGGTCTGGTCGCTCCCTAATTCAATCATGGGTGGCGGTTTAATCACAAAAAGGCTAGGGTCGTGATCCGGGATTATTTCTATGGTATAGGGCACCGGATCCCGATTTGTAATCCCACGTTGATCTACAAGATTCACTGTGAATTCACCTTCATCTATCATGGTAAAATAACCGGAGGCAGATTGATGGGTGGAAGCAATATCTATTCGTTCTCCATTGATAATAAGCCAGGCTGATTCCAATACCCGATTGGATGAAAGATAGATTTGCGCTATAGATCCTTTTAGACCGCGAACTACCGCAACATTTCCCTCCTGTGACTCCGTACTCAATCCACTATATTTGGGTGGAACCACTGTAATCAGGAATGATTCAAAAAAAGGTCTATCGGTGACAAATATGGTATCTGGGACAGATGCAACCTGCCTCCACGCTTCCCAAAAATATTCAGCATTAACTACCGCTTTGTAGGAATAATCTTGAAATAATTCTGGCAATTCAAAGCGATAATTTCCCATGGTATCCAGCACTGTTAAAAAGGTTAACGTTAATGAATCTCTTTCCTGAGTTGAGATTTGGTTAGGTATCAATTGTAGTGAAACTGTATCTGGTTTTTCCCCATTTGCTAGGATTATAATTTCAGCTTTTTCCCCGCCTAAAATGTGAATATCCCCGGAGATACTTGAGAGAGAGAATGGCTTTGGAGCTTGGAATTCAGTCGTGGGAGTCGACCATCGGTAGAATGCATCACCGGTTTCTTGATAGTTCATGCTGAATATAAGAATCAATACGATCCAAGTACCCAGCAAACCCTGTTTCAATGAGTCTAATTGCTCATCTTTTAATAGTGAGTTGTAATCAAGGTTTTTTAGCTTTTTTGATATTTTATTTATATAGGATTTTGCTAAATCTTCCGATTCATTTTTTACGGAACTCGATTCCAATTGCAATGCATTCAGGATCGTATCCTGTTTTTCCGGGTAGGCGGCCCGGCCCAGTTGAAGGGCCAATGTTTCAATTTTATATGAATCAATTTGATCAGATTCCGCTCTGAAATACTGGATTAACCAAAACAGTACATAAGCGCTGAATAATCCACAAATAAGAATAAGAATTTTGACTTTAATTTTGGGAAGAAAGTAAAAAACTGTTTCCAGTTCAATCCCGATCAAAAATAATAATGAGCCAATAATTCCTATCCATAATAGACTTAAGATCACATCCTGCCAAAATCGAATTGACCTCGCATTTTGAATATGTTTTTTGATTTGCATTATTGTGTTAGGGCAAAATAGATAATATTCACTCCCATTTTCAATGCAGCTTCACGGATAGGAAATGGATCTTGGTGAACGCTTGCATCTTCCCATCCATCGCCTAAATCTGATTCAAAAGTATAAACTAAGATAATTCGTTTATCTTCGAATAATGCCAATGCTTGAGGTGGGTGATTATCATGCTCATGTACTTTGGGGAGCCCATTTGGCATTTTGAAATATGAAGAAAAAAGGGGATGGTCATGTGGCAGGGTAACAAGATCTTTATTTGGAAAAACACGTTTCATTTCCCGTCGAAATGAATCAT
>CAWVTW010000011.1:0-21390 GCA_963933175.1 uncultured bacterium | reverse complement strand
TTGGTGTACTCTATGTTTAAATTAAATAAAAATCACGGTAATTTCACCTATGACAAATATTAGAGAAATGCTAGGTGGTGAAAAAAATGCCAATATTTTATCTATACTTGAAACCGCGGGAAGACTGGCTGAAAAAGATGGGATAGAAGTTTATGTAGTGGGCGGACTCGTCCGCGATCTTATGATGGGCTTGCCCCTAAATGATATCGATATCATGACAGTAGGAGAAGGAATCCCATTTGCAAAAAAACTTTCTGATGAATTAGGAGTGAAAAAAATAATTCCTTTTAAAAAGTTTGGTACAGCCATGATTCCCAATAAATCTGTGCGAATAGAAGTGGCGACTGCCCGAACGGAATCCTACAATGATGATTCTCGGAAACCATCAGAAGTAGTTTACACTGATTTGAAAGGAGACTTACTTCGGCGCGATTTTACCATCAATGCCATGGCTATGGATATTCTTCCGGATACATTTGGAAATCTCACAGATCCTTTTGGCGGAATTGCTGATATAGATAAAAAGATATTGCGTACACCGCTAGATCCGGATGAAACATTCTCAGAAGATCCCCTCCGGATGATGCGTGCTGCTTACTTTGCATCTAAGTTGGGTTTTGAAATTGAGAAGAAATGTCGCGCTTCTATCAAAAGACAAGCACATCGCATTGATATTGTATCTTGGGAGCGAATCCGGGATGAATTCATCAAGATCCTGAAAACGAAGAAACCATCGGTTGGATTGGTGATCTTGCAAAAATCGGGTCTCATGGAAACTGTCTTCCCGGAGATCCATGTTATGTATGGCATGGAGCAAACATCCGAATGGCATCATAAGGATATTTTTGCCCACACGCTTCAAGTTGTGGATAATGCTGCGGAATTATCCGATAAAATGGAGATTCGCTTTGCTGCATTAGTGCACGATATTGCCAAACCCAACACACGGCGAATTGATGAAAACAAAGGCTATACCTTTCACGGTCATGATGCAGTTGGAGAGCGAATGTTGAATAAAGTGGCCCACAGATTAAAACTATCGAACACCTTGAAGGAATATTTGAAAAAACTCACTCTTTTGCATCTCCGTCCCATTGCATTAATAAAAGAGATTGTAACCGATTCTGCCATTCGCCGGCTCATGTTTGCTACCGGGGAGGATTTGGATGACCTCATGATATTGTGTCGCGCTGACATTACCACAAAGAATCCAAATCGTGTAAAACAGTATTTAAATAATTTTGAAAAAGTAGAAAAAAAAATGTCAAATGTGACTGAAAGAGATGCCATGAAAGCATTTCAATCGCCCGTTCGCGGTATTGAGATCATGGAAATTTGCGGTCTCACAGAAGGGCAGAAAGTTGGTGAGATCAAGGAAGCAATAGAAGAAGCAATCTTAGATGGAAAGATAAATAATTCATATGATGCAGCAAAAGAATACCTATTAGAGATAAAAAACGGAATGCTTCAATAAAATATCATGAATTCGATTGTCAGCCCGGCGACATACTGGAATATGAATCTAGTAAAAATAAATAAGCAACTTTTATCAATTAATTGCGTCAAAAGAAAGGTAAATATTAATCAAATGAAAAACAGTTTATTAATTCTTCCATTACTTTCTGGTCTTTTCGCACAGGGTTATAATTTGGAAGATTGTATCAAAATCGCATTGGATGGCAAGAAAACGCTTCTGTCTGCTGAGTTAAATGTAACTTCCGCTGAAAGAGGTGTAACAGGATCCTATAGTGGCCTTTTGCCATCGTTGAATGCAACCACTGGAGTAGGTAGGACGCAATTCCCAGAAAGAGAAAGTATCTCCATTGACTATGACAATCTCAGTTTGGATACAACCGTTTCAAGTTATTATGATAATATGTCCGCTGGCATCTCTCTTAACCAAACGATCTTTGACGGGGGACGATCCTGGAACCAGGTTAAACAGGCAAAAACTAATCTCAATATTGCCCAATTGAATTATCGGTCTACCACGATCCAAGTGATCCAGAATGTGATTAAATCCTATTATGAATTGCTAAAGGCACAGAAGTTATATAATGTGGCAGAAAAAAACCTGGAAATGTCCGTCCAACAGGTGTCGCTGGTTACACAGCAGTATGATCTTGGTGTCGTGAAAAAAACAGATCTCCTTAAAGCAGAAGTCGCCAAAGGCCAAGCCAGTGTGGATGTTTTAATCAGAAATACCAATTTACAAAATGCACGCCGTGTCTTATTCAACGATATGGGGATGCAGGATTATGGTCAATCAATTTTCGCAGTTGATCAAGAATGGATACCGCCGGAGATTCCATCCAGTGGAGAAGCGTTGAAACTGTTAAAAACAAAAAATCCAACTCTTTTGGTTTCCCAGTCCAGAATTAATCTAGGGGAACTTTCCTATAAAATAGCGAAAGGATTGCGGCTCCCATCTTTGAGATCTTCTGTTAGCTATTCTGCCAATGGTGAAGATAGCGATGCATTGATGGAATCCATCAAAGACGACTGGTCACTGGGCATGAATCTTTCGGTCAGCGTACCCATCTATACAGGAAAATCTCTTTCTACCCAACAGTACCAAGCTAAACTCTCCAAACAACAATTGGAATATGATTTTATCACATTATTGAATGACCTCCGTGTTCAGGCGGCGCTGATCCGGGAATCTTTAAAAAATTATTCGGAGATAATCCCTTTGAATCGGGCAATTGTCATTTCAGCTGAAGAAGACCTTAAACTGGTTCTAGAAAGATATAGTTTAGGTTCAGCAACTATTTTAGAAGTGCTGGATGCACAGGTATCGCTAACGCGATCCAACTCAACTCTCATTAATACGATCCATGAAGCAAGAATGCAGGAAGCTGGATTAAAAGCATTGCTTGGTACATTGGATCTTGAATATCAATTGGAAGAGAATTAATCATGTTAAAAAAACTAAAACAGAAAAAAGTATGGATTCCATTACTTGTCATCATTTTGGGTGGTACAGGATATTGGATAATGAATTCATCTGAAGATGCTGAAATATCAGTTCAGACAGAAGAAGTAATCCGGCGGGACATTATCCATAAAGTGAATGCCAATGGAAAAATTCAACCGGAAGAGGAAGTGCAAATTTCATCCACCATTACAGCCTGGATCACATCGATCACAGTTGCAGAGGGTGACACAGTCCAACCGGGACAATTGCTCATTTCAATGGATGAAAAACAATACCGTGCAGCTTACAACCAAACGTTGTCTGGTGTAAAATCTGCGGAAGCGAATTTGAAACAGGTAAAAGCGCAAAAGGAACGAACCGAATCGTTGTTTGAAAAAAACCTGATCTCGAAACAGGAGTTGGAGAAAATCGAAGCAACTTTTGAATTGGCATCCAGTCAGCTCGATCAAGCTCGATCATCACTCCTGTCCCGTGAAGATGAATTATCCAAAACAAAATTGCTGGCTCCTGCATTTGGGATCGTGACAAGTTTGACAAAAGAAGTGGGTGAAATGGCAGTGGGAGGCATGTTTAATCCCGGCGTTGTTATGACTATCGCAGATCTGACTCGCATGGAAGTTCTGGTGGACGTAAATGAGAATGATGTCGTTACGGTGATGGTAGGTGATACAGCAGAGATTGAAGTGGATGCTTTCCCAGATACAATTTTTTACGGGGTGGTGAGCGAAATCGCACACACAGCCCAATCCATGAATTTGGGGAGCCAAGAACAGGTAACCAATTTTAAGGTAAAGGTAAAAATTATTGATCCGCCTGGGAATATTCGTCCCGGTATGAGTAGTACTGTGAATATTATCACTGAAGTGCGAAATAATGTTATTTCCATACCCATCCAGTCTTTGACGGCCCGATCGGAAAATTATAAAAGACAGGCCAAGAATAAAGTAATGAAAAAGAAAGGCGGTAGAAAAAAAATGGACGAAGGAGTTGCGGAAGACAAAGATAATGGCGGGTGGAAAAAAGATAAAAAGATCGAGGTAGTTTTTATTTTAAAAGATGAATTTGACGGCGAAGAAGCACCAAAAGATAAAAAATATGCAATAGTCATACCCGTAGATGTTGGTGTGGATAGCGAAACCCATTATGCGGTGAAATCCGGTGTGGCTGAAGGCGACAATATCGTTACTGGAAGTTACAAAGCCATCAGTCGAGAACTACAGCACGGGACTCTTGTTTCAGTTGGCAATGATTTTGAGCAATATGGAAAAGGTAAAGAATAAAATGTCATTGATTTCACTGAAAGATATTCACAAGATTTATAATGTTGGTGGTGAAGAGGTTCGTGCACTGGATGGAGTAGATGTAACAATCAGAGAAAATGAATATTTAGCCATTATGGGCCCCTCCGGTTCCGGAAAATCCACCCTTATGAATATGATTGGCTGTTTGGATACACCCACATCCGGGATCTATGAATTTGAAGGAGAGATGGTCCATGAGATGGATGATAATCAGTTGGCATCTATCCGTAATCGAAAAATTGGATTTGTATTTCAGACATTTAATCTCCTTCCAAAAGCTACCGCTCAACATAATGTGGAAATTCCACTGATCTATGGCAATGTCCGTAGAGACCAGCGCCAGTCCATGGCTGCGGATGCATTAGAAAGTGTGGGGTTGGGAGATCGGATGCACCATAGACCCAACGAACTTTCAGGGGGCCAGCGTCAGCGTGTAGCCATTGCCCGCGCGTTGGTAAATCATCCATCTATTATTCTTGCAGATGAACCCACTGGGAATCTGGATTCAAAAAGTGGCCGGGAGATCATGGAGATTTTTGATGCACTCCACGAAATGGGGAATACCATCATCTTAGTTACTCATGAAGATTATATCGCCTCACACGCCAACAGAACCATTCGCCTTTTTGATGGAAAAGTACAAGAAGATATTTCTGCTGCAGCATAATGTTTTCTCTTTTTTTTGAAAATTTCCACATTTCTTTAACGGCTGTCCTAGCCAATAAAATGCGTTCCCTTTTAACGGCTCTGGGCGTTGTAATCGGGATTCTTGCAGTCACATTGATGGGGACACTTATTTCAGGATTGGATCATTCTTTTGAAAAAAGTATGGAATTTTTAGGGAAAGATGTTTTGTATATCAGAAAATTTGAGTGGTTTGGAGATAAGGAATGGTGGGAGATGAGGAACCGTCCCAACATTGATTTGAAACATGCCGATATCATTCGTGATCGATCACAGTATGCCAGGTATGTAGCACCCATTTCTGAATGGTATACATCCGTAAAACGAGATGATGATGATATTTCCGGCGTACGTGTGACGGGCACCACTAATGAATATGCCCTGATCTCTACAGCAGAAATTGATAAAGGCCGGTTTTTCTCCAATTCAGAAAGCCATTCAGGTTCCCGTGTCGCCGTGATTGGGAAAGACATAAAAGATGCATTATTTGAAAATGAACAAGCCATTGGCAATAAGATTCGTATCGGAAATTATACATTTCGAGTGATTGGAGAAGTTGAAAAACAGGGAAAATTTTTAGGTATGTTCAGTATGGATAAGCAAATTATTATTCCGCTGGGAACCCATCAGCGATTGTTTACAAGGCGTGGCTGGACAGGAATAAATGTAAAAGTAGCCGAATCTGATTTGAATGATGCCACAGAAGAACTCACTGCCATGATGCGACAATTACGACATATTCGCCCCTCAAAAGAAAATAATTTTGCTTTAAATCGGCAGGATCCCTTCAAAGAACAATATGGTATGATTAAGTTAGCCATTGGTGGGACGGGACTTTTTATTACAATCCTTTCCCTGGTCGTTGGTGGGATCGGGATTGCAAATATAATGTTTGTTACCGTGAAAGAACGTACACGGGAGATCGGCGTACGAAAAGCATTGGGGGCCACGCCAAAAATGATCCTGGCACAATTTCTCATGGAATCGGTAACGATCTGCCTCTTTGGAGGATTATTAGGGATGGGATTAGCCTGGGGCGGTAGTTTTATCATTGATCAATATTTCCCATCAGATATGCCTTTGGGATTAGCCATGACGGCACTTGGACTTTCTACGATTGTGGGTGTGATCTCCGGGTTGGCGCCATCTTATAAAGCAGCAAAATTGGATCCCATTGATGCACTTCGGTATGAATAAGAAAGTGTTTGACGATACAAGCGCTACATCATAATGGTGAATAAAAAAACATCCCATTTTAAAAATACATTAAGAGAAAGTTTCAGGATGGCATTGGAGGCGATTCGGGATAATAAACTTCGATCTATGCTCACACTTCTTGGAATAACCATTGGTGTTTTCTCTGTAATTGGTGTTATGACGGCGATTCGTACGCTGGAATCATCCGTGGCCTCTGGACTTAATGTTTTTGGAACAAACACCTTCAATATCAGCAAACGTCCTACGATTCAATTCGGTCATGGTGGCCGCTGGAAATATCGGAATCGACCCAATATCACTTATCAACTCTATGAAGACCTAAGAGACCGGGCGATTCTGCCACTTCATGTAAGTGCTTATGATTCCAAATATGGAGTTACTGTAAAATATAAAGACAAACAAGCCACTAAAAATATTGAGGTAGCCGGTGCTGATGAATATACTGTTAGGACCTTGAATACCAATATCAGCGATGGTCGAAACTTTAGCAGGGATGATGTCCTGCACATGCGTAAAACAGCCCTTATCGGTCAAGATGCTATTACCCAACTTTTTCCATTTAAAGACCCTCTGAATAAGCAGATTACTGTTGATGGAATCAAGTTTCGGATCATTGGTATCATTGAAGAAAAAGGGGCCATGTTTGGCGAAAGCCAAGATAACATCATTGCCATTCCATTATCAACTCATCTTCAAATGTTCGGGGGCCGACGTCGAAATATTGAAATTACAGTAGAAGCGCCCTCGGAAGAATTGTATGATCAAACTCGGGATGAAGTGATTGGTATTTTGCGAACCTTAAGGAAAGTTCCTCCGGGTGAAGACAATAATTTTGAATTGACATCTAATGAGGAAATCTTAGATGAATTGGCTCCATTTACCGATGGCATCAAACTATTTGCTTTTTCTGTAAGTGTTATTGCGCTTATTGTGGCCGGCATAGGTATCATGAATATTATGTTGGTTTCTGTCTCGGAGCGAATCAAGGAGATTGGCATTCGTAAAGCCATTGGTGCGACACGACGAGATATTCTCACCCAGTTTTTAACTGAAGCAGTATTCTTAAGTGAATTTGGCGGTATTGCAGGTATTATTTTGGGGGTAGCTGGGGGAAACGTTGTGGCTGCTATTTTTAATATTCCAGCCGTCATCCCTTTAGACTGGGCCTTTATCGGACTGGCAGTCTGTTCTGTAATTGGAATTGGGTTTGGGATATACCCTGCTTGGAAGGCAGCAAATATGGATCCAATCGAATCTTTAAGGTATGAATAGACTATAAGTATAAGACTGAGTAAGTATTTTGCTTACTCAACATCTGAAACACTCAGATACATGTACGTTTTCATATGATCAATTATAAATAATTTTCTCTTTCCACTTCAGGCTGGTAAATTTCACAGCAAAAATCATGCCTGTTTTATCTTTAACATCCTTTTTTTATTTTCAACCATGATACAATCTCACGAAATGTAAATATGGAAGTCAAAGAGGTGTCTCCAATAAAGCCAATAGAAAACCCAATTAAATGGTTGTTGGTGTAATTCCAGCCCGGCTTGGTTCAAGCCGGTTCCCTAAAAAGATTTTGGCACCATTGGCGGGGAAGCCTATGGTGGTACATGCAATTGAGCAAGCCCAAAAATCAGAAAAACTAGATAAAGTAATTTTGGCAATCGATTCAGAAGAAACAAAAGCAGCGTTGGCGGATTTTGATTTTGAAATAATGATGACTGATTCAAATCATATATCAGGAACTGATCGTGTTGCGGAAGTAATAAAAAACATAGATGATGTCGAAATTGTGATAAATATTCAAGGCGATGAACCTCTAACCGATCCTAAAATAATTGATGCTTTAGTGGATACTTTTAAAGATCCAAACGTACAAATGTCAACAGTGGTGAGTCGAAAACTCACTGTGAGTGATTTGCTTAATCCCAACATTGTAAAAGCAATTCTAGATAAAAACGCAAATGCGGTTGAATTTAAACGCAATATTTTTGATTTAGAAATTGGAGGCGTTTATCGCCATCTAGGCATGTATGGATTTACAAGAAATGCTTTATTTCAATTTACAAATTTGGCACCATCAAAAAGAGAACAAGAAAGGCGATTGGAACAAATGCGCGCATTGGATAATGGATTACCAATCCATGCGCTTATTACAAATTGTCAACATTGGGCTGTAGATACGAAAGAAGATTTAGCCAAAGTCGAAAGAATGATGGGGTATCCTAAAGAAGAAACTATTGTCAAGAATGCATAAATGAAGACAATCAAATCAACAAAGTATATTTTCATTCTCGGTGGTGTCATGTCCGGGCTAGGTAAGGGCATTGCCGCATCTTCTATTGGATATTTGCTTAAGCAAGCGGGGGTCAAAGTCACAATTCTGAAACTGGATCCTTATCTGAATGTAGATCCAGGAACTATGAATCCTTATCAGCATGGCGAAGTTTTTGTATTGGATGACGGCTCTGAAACAGATCTGGACCTAGGGCATTATGAGCGTTTCATTGATGTAAATATGACCAAGAATAACAATGCAACTGCAGGGCAGATTTACAGTACTGTATTAGATCGAGAACGAAAGGGTGAATATCTTGGCGATACAGTTCAAGTCATCCCTCATATAACTGATGAAATTATTAAACGTATCAAAGCAGTAAACAATCCGAAGAAATATGATGTGGTCATTTGTGAAGTGGGTGGAACCGTAGGCGATATTGAGAGTCTCCCTTTTATGGAAGCAATTCGGCAATTGTCATTAGAAGTGGGATATCATAATCATATGTTGGTTCATGTTACGTTACTTCCCTATGTAAAAGCCAGCGGTGAACTCAAGTCAAAGCCCACCCAACATTCCGTTATGAAACTTAGAGAAATCGGTTTGGCACCTGATATGATTTTTTGCCGCTCAGAGCATCCTATTGAACAATCGGTTCGAGACAAAATTGCTTTATTCTGTAATGTTCGTCCAGACCATGTGATTGAAGGATTGGATGTACCCACTATTTATGAAGTCCCTTTACTGATGCATGAACAAAATGCTGGTGAATTAATTAATGACCGATTAAATATTGAAAAGAAACCAAGTTTAAAAGAATTAAGAAAATTTATCCACAATTTTAAAAACCCGAGCCATGAAGTGACCATTGCCATGTGCGGGAAATACACAGAATTAATTGATTCCTATAAAAGCGTTATGGAGGCATTTATTCACGCTGGTGTTGAAAATAATGCCCGAGTGAATATAAAATGGATTCAGACAGAAAAAATAAAAAATGATATAACTGCTAAAAAAGCTTTCCAAGATATAGACGGAATTTTACTCCTACCCGGATTCGGCTCGCGTGGGAGTGAAGGTAAAATTCACTCTTCCAAATATGCTCGTGAAAACAAGATCCCTTTTTTAGGAATTTGTCTCGGGCTCCAATGTGCAGTCATTGATTTTGCCCGAAATGTATGCGGTATGAAAGGAGCAAACTCGACTGAATTCGACAAGAATACAAATTTTCCCGTAATTGATCTTATGGAGTCCCAAAGGGCCATTAAGATTAAAGGCGGAACTATGCGACTTGGGGCTTATGATTGTGAAATCAAAATAGGTACAAAAACCTATGCAGCCTATCGGAAGAAAAAAATCTCTGAACGTCATCGTCATCGCTATGAGGTCAACAATCGTTATCGTAAAAAATTAGAAAAAAATGGTTTGGTATTCTCTGGCATGAATGAAGATTTGGGGGTAGTTGAAGCGATCGAAATTCCAGAACATCCTTGGTTTGTATCCGCACAGTTTCATCCGGAACTCAAAAGCCGGGTGAACAAAGCACATCCTTTGTTTCGGGAATTCATTAAAGCAGCGGTGAAAAATGAAATCTGAAAAAGTTTTATTTCTACAATAATTATGAAAATAGTATCAATAAAAAATGTAACATTTGGCGGGAATACCTTAGGTCTTATTGCGGGGCCTTGTGTCATTGAAAGTCGTAGCCATTCTTTGAAAATGGCAAATGCAATCCAAGAAATTTCACAAAAAGTTGGTATTCCATTTATTTTTAAAACTTCTTTTGATAAAGCCAATCGCTCAACTTTTTCTTCTTATCGAGGACCGGGATTAGATGAAGGTCTTTCCATTTTATCTGATGTGAAAAATCAAACCGGGCTTCCAATTTTGACGGATATTCATGAAGAATCTCAAGCTAATAGTGTAGCGGATGTAGTAGATGTATTACAGATTCCGGCATTTTTATGTAGACAAACAGATATACTGGTGGCAGCTGCAAAAACAGGGAAACCTGTGAATGTTAAAAAAGGTCAATATTTATCACCGTGGGACATGAAAAATGTTGTGCAAAAACTAGAAATATCTGGTTGTAAAACTATTCTACTAACGGACAGAGGGACACAATTTGGGTATAATAATTTGGTGGCGGATATGCGAGCTATTCCTATTATGCAAGAATTGAATCATCCGGTAATCTTTGATGCCACTCACAGTGCTCAACTTCCAGGTGGCGGTACCACAACAGGGGGAATGCGAGATATGATTCCAACCCTGGCTAAATCTGCCGTAGCAGCGGGTTGTGATGGAATCTTTATGGAGGTACACGATAATGTGCTCGAAGCAAAATCTGATGCATCAACTCAATGGCCGTTAGACAAATTGGAATCACTTTTATTAGAATTGAAAGCTATTAAAGAAGCAATAACATGAATCAAAAAATGAAAAAAATTAAATTATTGATTTCCGACGTGGATGGTGTCTGGACAGATGGAACATTCTATAAAGGTACGGGCGGGATGGAATTTAAGAGGTTTACTGTCTTGGATGGCGTGGGCATTGCCATGGCTCGTGCGGCTGATTTAAAGATTGCCCTTATTTCAGGGAGATATTCTCCTGCTACGGAACATCGGGCTAAAGAATTGAAGATTGAAGATGTTTATAATGGTTCTTTGAATAAACTTCCCGCTTATGAAGCATTAAAAGAAAAATATAATCTTGATGATTCTGAAATTGCTTATATCGGTGACGATCTTATTGACATTCCTGTTATGGAAAAAGTAGGCGTCCCCATTGCAGTTGCGAATGCAGCACCTGAAGTAAAAGCTATCACTAAATACACCACCAAGATTTCGGGCGGATATGGTGCTTTCCGTGAAGCAGTGGCTTGGATTATTGAAGAAAAAGGAGAAACAAACATTGTAATGCATAGAATGAAAGAGAAGGTTTTAAATAGTTAAGAATAATGGATAGAGAAATAAGAACAATTTTTAATTATGTAACTGATGGTAATTATGGTTTATCATCTACAGCATTACCAATTTATAGAAATAATAAACAGACTTTTGAATTGGAATTAATAAACTGATTTAAGTCCATGCGACTGTTTTTATTTATTTTACTGATTTTTGTTTCATCCTGTGCCCGCGAGCCTATTTTAGAGATGCCATCTCGTGATGGGATGCCCGATCAGGAAAGTTGGGGTGTGACCATTATTTTGACCAGTGAAGGTTTAATCCGGGCTAAAGTTCGTTCGGGACATTTAGAAAAATATAATGAAAAAAAATTTGTTCTATTAGATAGCAGTGTGATGGTAGATTTTTTTAATGAAAAGGAACAACACACATCTGTGCTTACATCAAAAACCGCAGAAGTTGACCAAGCATCCAACGATATGAAAGCAATGGGGAATGTGGTTGCTGTATCGGATAGTGGAATCACGCTTTATTCTGAAACATTAACTTGGAATTCCAAAGATGAGAAACTTCATACAAAAGATAATATTATGATTACCACTTTGGAAAAAGATACTTTGTATGGGGTGGGATTTGAATCGGACTCAGATATGAAGAATTGGAAAATATTAAGCCCGTCCGGCGTAACAGGCCGGGAATTGGAATGAGAGATCGTCATAATACTTTGAGCGCAAAAGGGCTCTACAAGCAGTATGGTAAACGCATGGTGGTTCGAGATGTGGATGTTTCTGTAGATCGTGGCGAAATTGTAGGCTTGTTGGGGCCAAATGGTGCAGGAAAAACCACAACATTCTATATGATTACCGGCATGATTAAACCAAGCAAAGGACATGTGTTTTTGGACAAAACAAATATTACCCAGAAAGCCATGTACAAGCGAGCAAGGAAAGGGATTGGCTATTTAGCACAAGAGCCATCCATTTTTGGTAAACTTTCAGTAGAAGATAATTTGTTATTAGTTTTAGAAATGATAGAAGGACTTTCTAAAAATGATCAATTAGAAAAAAAGAATCGTTTATTAGAAGATTTATCCGTATCTCATTTGGCAAAAAGTAAAGGAAGTACATTGTCTGGCGGTGAACGACGTAGAGTAGAGATTGCCCGTAGTTTGTGCATGGACCCCGACTTTATTTTATTGGATGAACCTTTTGCAGGTGTTGACCCAATTGCCGTAGAAGAAATTCAAGGAATTGTTCAGTCCTTAAAAGAAAAAGGAATTGGTGTATTAATAACAGACCACAATGTGCGGGAAACACTTTCAATAACTGATCGTTCCTACCTATTATTTGACGGACAAATATTAAAGTCTGGCACATCTGAATCTCTCGCAAATGATGAAGAAGCTAGGCGGCTTTACCTTGGAGAAAAATTTAGACTAAACTAATGGCAACATCCTTAAGACAACTCCAAACTCAAAAACAAAAACTTGCCCCTAGGCAGGTTTTGCAGGCTCGCTTACTCCAGTTGAATACGGTGAATCTTGAACAGGCAATTCTTGCAGAATTGGAACAAAACCCATTATTAGAACAGGTTGAACCGGAAGAATCTCAGGAGGAAGAGGTCAAGGAAGAAACGGCTGTTGACGATATGGATGTTTCGCTGGAAGACATGTACAGCGATGAGTCTACCTATTATTTTTCTGAAGAAAAAAAGGACATGCCGCTCCCGGATCGGCACACGCTGATCGAAGATATGATAGAACAGCTCCAGGATACAAAAATGGATGAGAATGAGCGGGAGATTGCTGAAGAGATCTTATGGAATACAAATGAGCGTGGCTACCTGGATACGGATTTAATCTTAATTGCAGACCGATATGAATTACTAGAAGAAGAGATAGCGCCTATTCTTCATAAAATTCAACGATTGGAGCCTAAAGGAATTGGATCTAGGAATTTGGAAGAATGTCTCATGATTCAACTAGAGGATGAGGAAGGATCTTTATCACATAGAATCATTCATACGTGCTTTGACGATTTTATGCACAAACGGTACGAAAAGATTAGTGATCGATTGGATTGTAGTACAGAAGAATTACATGACGCTGTTAACCATATTTCCCATTTGAATCCTAGACCTGGTGAAGGGTATAGTGATAAGTTCCAAACGGTTATTCCGGATGTAATCGTTCGGGAAGATGGGCATGAATGGGTCATTACAACGAACGATGGTGGTCTTCCAGAATTGCGAATCAGTCAGGCGTATGAAGATAATTTGGAGAATGGTAGTTTTAATAGTGAAGCAAAGAAATTTATCAAAGGGAAAATGGATTCAGCAAATTGGTTCATTGAAGCGGTTCATCAGAGACGGATTACCATGGTGAATGTGATGCGGTCCATCATGTTATTTCAACCGGAATGGTTTGCGGGAAATATGGATTTTCTTCGTCCTTTAAAACTTCAGGATGTGGCGGATAAGATCAAGATGGATATTTCTACCATCAGTCGCTCTACAAGGGGGAAATTTGTTGATACACCCTATGGTATTTTTGAACTGAAACATTATTTTACTGATTCCATTGAATTAAGTGACGGCCGCATTTTGGGAACATTCATTATAAAACGTGCTTTGAAAAAAATCATTCAAGCTGAAGATAAACATAAACCATTGAATGATGATATTCTGGTTGTTGAGTTAGCCAAAGATGGATACACATTAGCTAGGCGAACTGTAGCAAAATATCGGGATCAGATGGACTATCCCGTGGCAAGATTAAGAAAAGAGATTTAGTTTAAATAAAAAAGGAGTCATTATGGCAACGCGACGTGTAATGTTTGGGGATCAAGAAGTTGAGATCCCTGAATTTAATTTTAAAATACTGCCACTTTTGGGAGCAGCATTGGCACTCTGGTTATTTACTGGTGTGTATATGGTGGGTCCGGATGAAGTGGGGGTTGTCCGAACATTCGGTGAATATACCCGGGTGACCCAATCTGGATTGAATTACCATTTTCCCTATCCAATCGAGCAGGTAAATACGCCAGCAATTACGGAAGTAAAACGGATTGAAATTGGGTTTCGTACACTAAATAATGGTCAATACCGTACTGTGGAAAAAGAAAGTCTCATGCTCACCGGTGATGCAAATATCGTTGATGCTGAAATGATTGTTCAGTACAAGATTAAAGATCCGGTGGCCTACCTATTCAACATTGTGGAGCCGGAATTGACAGTTAGGCAAGCGGCAGAAGCGAGTTTGCGCACAGTCGTTGGTCGGAACAACATTGATGAAACATTAACTACCGGAAAATTCAAGATTCAAGAAGGGACCAAAATCCAAATTCAATTGATATTAGATAAATATGAATCGGGAATCCATGTAGTGGCAGTCCAGCTACAAGATGTATCACCACCGAAGGAAGTAGTTGGTGCGTTTAAAGATGTTGCATCCGCAAAGGAAGATAAAAATCGGATGGTGAACCAGGCAGAAGGTTATCGGAACGATGTGATTCCAAAAGCCCGAGGTGAGGCTGAAGCCATGATTCGTGATGCGGAAGGATTTAAACAAGCTCGAATTAAACGTTCAGAAGGTGATGCTGCAAAATTCACAACCATTTTGAAAGAATACAGAAAAGCTAAAAGTATTACTCAAAAACGATTGTATTTAGAAACCATGGAAAGGGTGTTACCCGGTATTGAAAAAATAATTATACCAGATAAGGATAGTGGAAATATGTTAAACCTATTGAATTTGAATCCTGGAAAAGGAGGAAATAAATAATGAAACGATTATCTATTGCGATATTTTCGCTCGTTATATTATTTGTTTTATCCACCATCATTGTGGTAGATGAGACAGAACAAGTCGTCATTCTTCAATTTGGGAAACCAGTTAAAATCATCAAAGAACCCGGATTAAACTTCAAACTCCCTGCTCCAATTCAAGTTTTAAATTCTTTTGAAAAACGGTTGTTGGAATATGATGTACCACCAGAAGAAATATTGAGTAGAGATAAAAAATCACTCATTGTCGATAATTATGTCCGCTGGCGGATTGTGGATCCATTACTTTTTCTTCAAACAGTTAGAGCCATTCCTACAGCTAAAACACGATTAGATGATATTGTCTATTCTGAACTACGGCAGGAATTGGGAAACCATGATATGCATGAGATCATTACCGAAGCACGTGAACTCATTATGGAAAAGGTTACTTTAGCCAGTAATGAAGAAACGAGTAAGTATGGAATAGAAGTGATTGATGTGAGGATTCGCCGTGTGGATCTCCCAAGAGAGAATGAAGCATCCATTTATGCGCGAATGGAAGCTGAACGGAAACGCCAAGCGAATAAATTCCGGTCAGAGGGAGAAGAAGAAGCACAGAAAATTCGTGCTGCCACCGATCGGGATAAAACGGTCCTTTTAGCAGAAGCCTATAAAACTTCACAACAAATTCGTGGAGAAGGCGAAGCTGAAGCATTGGATATTTATGCAGTATCCTTTTCTAAGGATCCGGAATTTTATGAATTCATTCGGACACTTGAAACCTATGAGAAAGTGATTGATAAAAAAACCACTCTGGTTTTACCCGGCGATTCAAAATTATTTAAGGCATTAACTCAGTAAAGAGGACGAATTAACCTTTCGAAGGTTTTTAAACCTTTGAAAGGTTAACTTTTAAAAATGAAAATAGATATCAGATCAACCACCATTATAGGTGTACGACATAAGAAAAAAGTGGCCATGGCCGGTGATGGACAAGTCACATTTGGGGATATGGCTTTTAAACAAAAAGCAGTCAAAGTAAGAGAATTTGAAACGGCGAAAGGTGGCGTGCTTGGCGGGTTTGCTGGTGCTGCTGCCGATGCGCTCACTCTCTTTGATAAGTTTGAACAGAAATTGGATCAATACGAAGGTGATATGAAACGGGCTATCGTAGAGTTGGCAAAAGAATGGCGAACAGATAAAATCTTGCGTCATCTTGATGCAATGCTTGTTGTTATGGATAAAAAATACAGTTTTATTATAGCCGGTGACGGAAATGTGATTGAACCAGATGGAGCTGTTGTTGCCATCGGTTCCGGAGGTGGTTTTGCTCAATCAGCAGCGTTGGCATTTTTGAAATCAACAAAATATTCTGCCAAGCAAATTGCGGAAGAATCACTGAAAATTGCTGCTGATCTTTGTATTTATACGAACGATACTATTACCGTTTTGGAGATTGCATGAAGCCATTAACACCTCGGCAAATTGTAAAGGAATTGGATCGGTATATTGTTGGGCAAAAGAATGCAAAAAAAGCCGTAGCTATTGCGCTTAGAAATCGATGGCGACGACAGCAAGTAGAAGGAAAATTACGGGATGAAATCATGCCCAATAATATTATAATGATCGGCTCTACTGGTGTTGGAAAAACAGAGATCGCCAGACGGCTCGCATCCCTTTCCAATGCTCCCTTTATCAAGGTGGAAGCCAGCAAATTCACGGAAGTAGGATACGTTGGTAGAGACGTGGAGTCCATGGTCCGGGACTTGATGGATACAGCCGTGACTATGGTGGAACGAGAAAAAGAAGATGAAGTGATTGAAATGGCTGAACTTCTTGCCAATGAACGGATTATTGATATCTTATTTCCCGATGATCACAAAAATGATCCTAAACAATCCAAAGAATTAAAAGAACGCCACGAACGAACGCGGGAAAGAATTCGCAAAAAAATGGAGAAAGGGGAATTCGAAGGCAAATTGATTGATGTTGAAGTTTCGGATGAACCAGCTATCGGGATGCAGATTTTTGGTCCCATGGGCATGGAAGATATTGGCATGAATATAAAAGATATGATTTCTGGTTCATTGCCAAAATCAAAACGGTCTAAAAAAATGACCGTAGCTGATGCCCGAGAGATTTTGACCGAAAATGAAGCATCTAAATTAATCGATCATGAAGAAGTGATCCGCATTGCTCGTGAACGAACGGAGAATGACGGCATCATTTTTTTGGATGAAATTGATAAAGTTGTGGGAAATAATAATGGTGTCGGTCCCGATGTGAGTCGAGAAGGTGTCCAGCGTGATTTGCTCCCTATTGTGGAAGGAAGCAATGTGAATACAAAATATGGTGTGGTGTCTTCAGATCACATTTTATTTATAGCTGCTGGTGCTTTTCATGGGAGCGCCCCATCAGATATGATCCCGGAATTGCAGGGTCGATTTCCCATCCGCGTTGAAATGGACAAGCTTACAAAAGAAGATTTTGTTAAGATTTTAACACATCCACAATCCGCATTAATCAAACAATACACAGCACTTTTAGGTGCGGAAAATGTGGATTTGGAATTCAATGATGCTGCCATTAAAGCGGTAGCGGAATTCGCATCAGAAGTGAATAGTAAAATGGAAAATATCGGTGCACGTCGCTTGCATACCATTATGACAACTCTTTTAGAAGATCATCTTTTTGAGCAACCAAAACGAGGAAACAAAAAAATCAAGATCACAGCAACAGTCGTCAGGGATTCCTTGAAGGATATTGTTGAAGATCCAGATTTAAGCCGGTACATTTTATAATAAAATAGAACAAAGATAAAAATGCCAAAGCACTTTTTACATATATCCGATTTTTCAAAAGATGAACTATGGAATATGCTTCATCTGGCGAAAGAGATCAAAACCAAGTTTCATAAGCGGGAAGACTACAAACCATTTAAAGATCAATCACTGGCCATGATCTTTGCCAAGCCATCAGCTCGAACTCGAATCTCATTCGAAACCGGATTCACATGGATGGGTGGCCATGCACTTTTTCTTGGCCCTAATGATATTGGTATTGGAAAACGTGAAGCAATTAAAGATATCGCGCGAGTTGTTTCGCGATATAATGATGTGATCATGGCCCGTCTTTTTGACCATCAACACATTTTAGAATTAGCAAAATATTCAGATTCAACCGTGGTGAATGGACTCACAGATTATAATCATCCTTGTCAGATTATGGCGGACATTCTCACCGTTTGGGAGCATCGTGGAAATTTAGATGATATGAAAATCACCTACATGGGTGACGGGAATAACATTGTCCATTCCTGGCTTCAACTGGCCAGCAAATTCCCCATGCATTTTGTATGCTGTGGTCCCAGCGGATTTGAGCCTGATGAAGAAACAGTGAGTATGGTGGAAGAATCAGGTATCTCTACCTTTGAATTATCTCATGATCCAAAATCTGCAGCCCATGGTGCGGATGTGGTTTACACCGATGTTTGGGCATCCATGGGACAAAAAGAAGAAGCAGCAGAACGGGAAAGGATTTTTGCAGATTTTCAGGTGAATGAAGCTTTGATGGATAACACCGGGAAAGATACTTTGTTTATGCATTGCTTACCGGCAGAACGAGGACGAGAAGTAACGGACGGCGTTATGGAAGCGGATTATTCTATCGTATTTGATGAAGCAGAAAATCGAATGCATGCCCAAAATGCAATAATGGTCACCATGAATAAATCATAAAAATTTGTAATATAAAATATGTTTAATATTATTTGGAATTACTATTAAGAACTATTTCCATATTTATTTTATAATGTATTAGAAAAAGTGCAGAATATTTTACCATTTTTTGAAACAGTCTCATCTTCCACAAGATCCATATTTTTGGTGAGTGGTTTGGGACTCTTTTTATCCCTTGAAGCTATTGTCCCACTTTTTAGAATGGATTATAATAAGGTAAAACATGCGGGGATTAACCTTACCTTTACGCTCATAACACTTGTCATTAATCTGATAGGCGCTTTATTGATTGTTACTGCTGTGGATTTTAATGAAACCCATCAATCCGGTTTGCTGAACATGGTTGAATTACCTCTTTGGCTTTATCTGATTTTGGGATTGACCCTTCTGGATCTTATTGGGGCTTGGCTTATCCATTGGCTAGAGCATCGCGTAAAATGGATGTGGATGTTTCATTTGGTTCATCACACAGATCCCAATATTGATGTGACAAGTGGACTTCGCCATCATCCTGGAGAAAATATACTCCGACTTCTATTTACAACGTTGGCAGTTTTATCTACAGGGGCATCTTTTGGATTGGTTATGCTATACCAAACTATTTCAGCCTTTTTTGCCGCATTGACACATGCAAATATTCAAGTTCTAAATTGGATAGATAAACCGCTTTCATGGGTTTTTGTTACACCTCGTTTTCACAAAATACACCATCATTATATTCTACCACAGACGGATTCTAATTATGGGAATATCTTCTCAATTTGGGATCATATTTTTTCCACTACAACTCATATTGATATGAAAGATATGGAATATGGTATTGATACCCACATGAGCCTATCAGAGAATTCCAGTATCAGAAATCTACTCATGATTCCATTTCAATCATATCGGAGACCAGTGGGATCAAAATTCGACGAATGATTTTTATTTTTAGAAAAAGATCACCTTGTAAATTTGTCGCCTTATGAAGGTGCAATTTATTTGGCTTTTAGGCGTTATCATCTGGAATTTTGGCTTTCCGTCTGTCCCACCCATTGCAGATGTTATTGTTGCCGTTTTGCTATCCTTTGCAAGTTATCATCTTAAAAATACCCTTGGTTTATAATATATATAATTCTGATGAATAAAGATCAAGGTTACTGGAAAGAAAATATTTCTCTTATCATAAAATGCCTGGTGATCTGGTTTGTGGTATCCTATGGGTTTGGGATCATTTTAGTAGATAGTTTAAACACGATACGCCTGGGAGGGTACAAACTGGGGTTCTGGTTTTCACAGCAGGGTTCAATCTATATATTTGTAATTCTTATTTTTTACTATACTTTTAAAATGGGTGAGATTGATCAGAAATATGGGTCAAATAATGATCAGGATAAATAAACTTTAATATGGATCTAAAGACTCTCACTTTTTTAATTGTTGGTGCGACGTTTGTTGTTTATATAGGCATCGCTTTCTGGGCCAGGGCAAGGAACACAAACGAATTTTATATTGCCGGTGGAGATATTCATCCTGTGGCAAATGGTATGGCAACCGCTGCAGACTGGATGTCGGCTGCATCTTTTATTTCCATGGCAGGACTGATTGCTTTTTTTGGCTATGGCGGCTCGGTGTTTTTGATGGGCTGGACTGGTGGTTATGTGTTATTAGCTTTACTCATTGCTCCGTATCTAAGAAAGCACGGTTCATTCACGGTTCCAGAATTCATCGGTGATCGCTATTATTCCAAAACGGCTCGGGTTGTTGCTGTGGTGTGCCTCATCATTGCTTCAGTGACTTATGTGATAGGACAAATGAAAGGAATCGGGGTAGCTTTTTCACGATTTCTAGAAGTAGACTATGATCAGGGACTTACGGTTGGAATGGCCATTGTTTTTATTTATGCTGTCATGGGAGGGATGAAAGGAATCACCTATACCCAGATTGCCCAGTATGTCATTATGATCATAGCTTACACGATACCTGCTATTTTTATTTCATTTATGCTTACGGGAAATCCAATTCCCCAGTTTGGATTGGGCGGTACTCTGGAAGATGGTTCCTATCTGTTGGATAAATTAGACCAGATTATCACGGATCTTGGCTTTAAGGAATATACCACCAATTCGCGCTTAAGTTTATTTAACATGTTTTTCTATACCCTATCCCTGATGATTGGAACAGCTGGGTTGCCCCATGTAATTATGCGGTTTTTTACTGTACCATCAGTAAAGGCTGCCCGTTCGTCTGCGGGGTGGGCATTGGTGTTCATTGCCATATTATATACTACAGCACCGGCTGTAGCTGCCATGGCCAGGTTAAACCTTATAACCACTATCGATCAGCCAGAACAGGAGCAAAACCTGGCCTATAAAGATAGACCTTCCTGGTTCAGGAACTGGGAAAAAACAGGCTTGCTGCAATTTGAAGATAAAAATGGAGATGGTTTTATTCAGTATACAGGCACTGAAAATAATGAAATGGTAAAAGTGGATCGGGATATTATGGTCCTGGCTAATCCAGAAATTGCTGGCTTGCCCAACTGGGTAATCGCACTGGTTGCCGCAGG
>CAWVTW010000010.1:0-22863 GCA_963933175.1 uncultured bacterium | reverse complement strand
GCTATACCCCGAAAAATCTTGGGTGAGTGATGGGACTTGAACCCACAGCCTCCTGGACCACAACCAGGTGCTCTAACCAGTTGAGCTACACTCACCATACATCTTATGATTAATTTCAGGTGATTTGAAGCTGGTGAAATTAGAATTATTCTTTTTGGAATCGAAGTAAAATAACACAATTATATAGTGTTGGATGAACTTGTACATTGTAAACAATAATGCATGATTGAATCCCATTTTTTGATTCATCCTTCTATCTCATTAAATCGTAATTTATACCATGCGACTTTTGTCCAGATATTTTGTTCGTGAAATGCTTCTGCCATTCTTCTTTTCCTTATTGATGATCACATTTATACTTTTCATTAATTTTCTTTTGCGAGCTATTGATCGCTTTTTAGGGAAAGGGCTGGATGCATTAACCATCCTGGAATACTTGTTTCTCAATCTTGCATGGATTATTGCACTATCGGTGCCCATGGCGGTCCTCCTGGCAACGCTCATGGCTTTTGGGCGCTTATCTGAAGATAATGAGATCAATGCTCTTCGGGCGTCTGGTGTGGGGTTTTTATCCATTATCCGTGCACCCATCATGTTTGGGGTCACTGTTGCCCTGATGCTGATCTATTTTAACAATTACATTCTACCCGATATGAATTTCCATGCGCGGCTCCTTTCCGGTGATATTTATCGGAAACGCCCCGGGATGAACATTGAGCCAGGAATATTTATTGATAATATTCCCAATTACAGCATGATTGTCGGTGGTAAAGAAGGGGAATTATTTTCCGATGTTCGAATTTTCTCCAAAGGAAAGCAGGAAGCCCAAACAAGCATCCACTCTAAAACAGGAACCCTTTCCACTCTGGCAGATGCGTTTTTACTCACGTTGTACGATGGTGAGATCCATGAATTGGAAAGTAAAGATTTTACCAATTATCGCCGGATCATTTTCGAAACACATAAGATCATCATACCGGCAGACGATATTTTGCTCAACCGGCGCGATTCATCAAATAGGACTGATCGAGAAATGACGGTGCCCATGATCATTGATAAAGTAGAAAATTATGAACACCGAATTGGTGTGGTGAATAAACGGCTGGCAGGTGCATTCTTTCGCACGCTAGGAGATAGTCTTTATCCGGAAACAATTTCAGAAGGAGCTCAAATTCTAGATTCTGCAAGAATATATATCCAGGCAGACACAACCTTATCCGGTAATCAACTCCGCAAAAAAGAACGACAAATCCGCAGTCTTGAACGCCAGGTAAAAAATGAACTCCAGCTTATCACCAGTTACCAGAAAGGACGAAATAAATATCAAGTAGAAATACATAAAAAGTTTTCCATTCCTTTTGCTTGTGTCTTATTTGTTTTATTAGGTGCCCCTTTAGGTGTTATGGCAAAACGGGGAGGATTTGCAATAAGTACTAGTCTAAGTTTTGGATTTTTCCTGCTTTATTATATTTTATTGATCGGGGGCGAAGAAATGGCTGACCGAAACCAAGTTTCAGCATGGATAGGAATGTGGATCCCTAATGCAGTTGTATTAATTGTATCACTTTATCTCATACTCCATACCGTCCGGGAAAGAGCTCCGATTTCACTTCTATCATTTATAAAAAATAGAGATAAAAGTAATCCATAATTTTATTTATTATGTTTGGTGAACTTTGCACTTTTGGATAGGTTCAGTTCCAACTTTGAATATTTCTTTTTCAACAGGACAGGCAGGCAAAGGTGCTTTTTTTGTAACAGAACAGATTTCTATATCGTGAATACCCGAAGGTTTTTCAAATTTTTGGATAGGAAAATCCAATGTGTCATGTGCACCTTTCATGAACCGTGCCCATGCAGGGAGTGCTGATATAGATCCATCCTGGCCTGGGCCTAAAGGCACTCGGAAATCATCCACGCCAAACCAACAACCAGCAGCTATCTGTGGTGTAAATCCAACAAACCAAGCATCACTCCAACCCTGGGTGGTTCCCGTTTTTCCTGCAGCAGGTCGATTAAATTTATACTTCCATCGTGCGCTTCCCCCGGTGCCACGATCCATCACAGTTTGCAACAAACTCGTCATCAAATAAGCAGTCTCTTCACTTAATACTTCTTTACGCTCCGGATAAAATTCCTTAACGATATTTCCGTAGCGATCTTCCACTCGAGTAATGGGAAAAGGTTTAGAATACACCCCCTGATTTGCAAATGCGGCATAAGCAGAAACAATCTCTAAGGGAAAAACTTCAGAAGTTCCTAATGCTAAGGCATCTACTGCACGGATATCCGTTGAGATTCCCATACGTTGTGCTGTTCGTTTAACTTGCTCTGAAGGAGCAATATCCTGCTGAACCATGCGGACAGAAATCAAGTTCATGGATTTTCGTAAACCTTCACGTAGTGTGGTGAGTCCACCTGTACTTCCGTCATAATTTTGGGGTTTCCACTTTACCCATGAGCCATCTACATTCTGTACGTTTAATACCACTGGTTGATTCAAGAGTTGTTCGGTTACAGGATAGCCATTGTCCAAGGCCGTAGTGTAAACAAATGGTTTAAAAACAGAACCCGGTTGCCGTTTGGCTTGAACAGCTCGGTTGTATTGATCATGATAGTCCGGGCGTCCGCCAACCAGGGCCAGGATACCGCCGGTCAAAGGATCCAGCGCTACAAAGGCACATTGCACCAATAATTTATCCCTCAGGTCTTTGTACAACTGCCCTTCACCAGCCATCATCATTTTAACTGTGTCTTCAGGATAAATGGTTAAATAAGCAAGATTCTCAAATTCCTCACGATCTTTGAATAACCTGCGATTCATCCTAGCCTGGTTTGCTTGTACTGATTGCAAAACCGCATCTTCCGCAATGGATTGAAGCCGAGAATCCAGGGTGGTATAAATTTTTAATCCATCACGATAAATATTCACACCCAAAATTTCATCTATTTTTTCCATAGTACGTCGAACATATTCAGTAAAATAAGGTGCTTTACCTTTCCTAGGTAGTTCTTGAACAGATTCTAGCGTCATGGCTCGGTACTCTTCAAATTCGCTCTTTTGAATGTATTCTTGATCCCGTAATAAACGAAGTACAGTATTTCGACGGCGGATCGCACGATCCGGATGATGGATAGGAGAATAACTGGCTGGAGCAGGAAGTAATCCCACTAGGAGTGCAGATTCATCAATAGTTAGGTCTTTTGATTCTTTTCCAAAAAATCGTTTCGTGGCTGCTTCAACACCATAGGTCCCATGACCAAAGTGAACGGTATTAAGATACATTTCAAGAATTTCATCTTTAGTATAGGTCCTTTCAATCTGGACGGCTGTAATCACCTCTTTAATCTTTCGGACAATACTGTCTTCGAATCCCACCGATTTATATAGATTTCGTGCCAATTGTTGGGTGAGTGTACTAAATCCCTGACGGTAACTCATGGATAGGGTATTGATCATAACGGCACGAGCCACACTTCGCAGCGATAAACCCCAATGGTCATAAAATCGGCGATCTTCCGAAGCCACAACAGCATTTTGCATATGGGTTGGAATCTTATCCAACTCAATAAAAACGCGCTTCTGAACGAACAATTCTTCCAGGACCTTTCCATCAGCAGAATATATCCGTGTCACAAGATCAGGATCATAATTCTCTAACTGTTCAATAGAAGGCAAATTTTTTGCCAGACCAAGGACCACACCCAAAACTGTAAACATTCCAAGAAGAACGACAGCGATGCTGAGCTTGATGATGCGGCTCAGATCAATAGTTGTGGAAGGGTTAGCCATCAGGAAATTTACACTTTACCCTTGTTTGGCTGAATAAGGAATTTAATAAATAACAGAATAAAGGGAGAATAATTCCGCCGGATCAGTCTTTTTTCCGGGGATGGATCATTTGTTCTGGTTGCACCAAACGATCAAAATCTTCACCAGACATATAATCCAATTGGATAATGGCATCACGGAGTGTTGATTTATCCTTGAATGCTTTCTTGGCAACTTCCGCTGCTTTATCATAACCAATATGAGGATTGAGCGCCGTAACCAGCATGAGCGAATTATAAAGATTGTGGTCAATCCGTTCCTGGTTTGGTGTAATACCAACAACAGCATGTTTTGAAAAAGATCGGCAGCCATCAGCCAGCAGTCGAATAGATTGTAAAATATTGTATGCTATAACCGGACGATACACATTCAATTCAAAATTGCCGGAGGCGCCAGCAAGGGTAATCGTTGTATCATTTCCTATTACTTGTGTACATAGCATGGTTAGCGCTTCACATTGAGTTGGATTTACTTTACCCGGCATGATGGATGAACCGGGTTCATTCGCTGGAATAGAAATTTCACCGATCCCGGACCTTGGTCCACTTGCTAACCAACGTATATCGTTGGCAATCTTGAACAAGGATACAGCAACCACTTTCAATGCTCCTGATAATTCAACAATACAATCTTGCCCACCCAATGCTTCAAATTTATTTTCAGCAGTCCGAAATGGTAGACCTGTGATTTCAGCGATTTCTTTCGCCACAGCGATACCAAATCCTTCTACAGAATTAATTCCAGTACCAACAGCCGTTCCGCCCATGGCCAATTCGTAACAATGGTCCAATGCTTTTTCCAAACGACTCAATCCATGATCCAAGGCAGAAACATATCCGGAAAATTCCTGGCCAAGGCTCAAAGGTGTAGCATCTTGCAGATGGGTACGACCTAGTTTAATAATAGTCGAAAATGCCTTTGCTTTTTCATCCAATGTATCCCGTAACTGTTGCATAGTCGGGATTAACTGCTGACGAATGCTCTCCACAGCAGCAATATTAATAGCAGTCGGGAATGTATCGTTGGTGGATTGACTCATATTTACATGGTCATTAGGGTGAACGGGATCTTTACTACCTAATTCTCCACCAAGCATTTCAATGGCCCGGTTCGCAATCACCTCATTAAAATTCATATTGGTTTGTGTCCCGGAACCTGTCTGCCAGACCACCAGCGGAAAATGGTCATCTAATTTCCCTTCAATAACTTCACCAACTGCATTATGAATGGCTGATTTTGTGGAATCTTCCAGAACCCCAAATGCGTTATTTACAGAAGCGGCAGCTTTTTTTAAAATTCCGTAAGCGCGTATAAATTCTCGTGGAAACCGTTCTCCACCTATCTTAAAATTTTCAAAAGATCGCTGAGTCTGCGCACCGTAGTATCGATCTGAAGGTACTTCGACCGGGCCGATACTATCCCGTTCAGTACGCGTTTTCACTTCAGTCTACAACCCATGTATCACCAGAATTCAGCAGATCCTGAACATTGCCTGCCCCTTTGGTTTTAATGGCTAATTCGATCTGGTTCACAATATCCTGGTTGTAAGTTGTTTTGTCTATACAATAAATAACACCAATGGGTTCAGGAAGTGTGGGGTGTGATGTCCAGTTGGCAATCATATGAGCCAGATCCAGATCCGTTTCATTGTGGACTAAAATATCATCAATACTATTTTTCTCCATATCCACAACTTTGGGCTTAAATCCATCCAATTTAACCCCTTTTGTTCCTTGTGCAAAAAGCATGGGTTCACCATGCTTTAATTCGATCACATTATTAAATTTTTCCGCACCTGTATATTCTTCAAAAGCAGCATCATTAAATATGTTACAATTCTGATAAATCTCAATAAAGGAACCACCGTCATGATTGTAGGATCGATCTAACATTTCTGCCAGGTGTTTTTGCCAGCGATCAATGGTTCGTGCCACAAATGTCGCTTGTGCACCCAAAGCCAGTGAGGGCGGATTCAGTGGATAATCAATAGATCCATAGGGAGATGCTTTTGTCTTTTTTCCCTGCTCAGATGTTGGCGAATATTGCCCTTTTGTCAATCCATAGATCCGATTATTGAACATTAAAATATTGACATCCATATTCCGACGCAATACATGCATAAAATGATTTCCACCAATAGAGAGCCCATCACCATCTCCAGTAACAACCCAAACAGACAGGTCTGGATTGGCAATCTTCACCCCCGTCGCCACTGCAGGAGCACGACCGTGAATGGAATGAAATCCATAGGTATTCATATAATAAGGAAAACGGCTGGAACACCCAATGCCAGATACAAAAACAAATTCTTCCCGTTTCCGGCCAAATGTAGGCATCTTCTTTTGGGTTTGGGCTAAAATCGCATAATCACCACACCCAGGACACCAGCGTACTGCTTGATCGGATTCAAAATCTTTCTTTGTTAATAAAGGTGCTTGTACATCAGTCATAGTTTTAGCCTATTGTTTTTTTAACAGTTTCTACAATCGTTGATGCGCCGATAGGACGACCACGGACAAGGTTTAACCCTTGTGCATCTACAAGGTACTCAGAGCGAACCAACCTCAGGAGTTGCCCTAAATTAATTTCCGGAACCAAGACATTTTTAAATCCGATAATAATCTCGCCCAAGTCTTTTGGCAATGGATTAATCCAACGAAGATGAACGTGGGAGACCTTCTTCCCTTCTTCATTCAGAGTTTCTACGGCTGATCGACAAGCACCATAGGTACCACCCCAACTCAACACAAGCATATCGCCATGATCTTCTCCAAAAACTTCTAAGGGTGGAATATCATTCTGGATCCGGTTTACTTTCTCCTGTCTTAGCTCAACCATCCTGTGGTGGTTTTCAGGATCGTAGGACACGTGTCCTGTATTTTCTTCTTTTTCAATTCCACCTAAACGATGCTCGAGCCCAGGTGTACCTGGAATTGCCCATGGGCGTGCAAGTGTTTCTTCATCACGAAGATAGGGGAGAAAATCATTTTCACTATTCTTATCGTGAGCAAATTTTACATCAATGTCTTCTAAGTCATCTACATTAGGAATTTTCCAGGGTTCGGAACCGTTCGCCAAGTATCCGTCAGAAAGCAATATTACAGGTGTCATGTATTTTAAAGCAATTCGACATGCTTCATAGGCAGTATAAAAACAATCTCCAGGAGTTGCTGGAGCAATCACCGGTAAAGGCGCCTCTCCATTCCTACCATACAATGCCTGATTCAAATCGGACTGTTCCGTTTTAGTGGGAAGTCCTGTGCTGGGTCCGCCCCTCTGAACATTAATAACAACCAGGGGTAATTCTGTAATAACACCCAAACCAAGTGCTTCACCTTTAAGTGCAATTCCTGGCCCCGAAGTCGCTGTTACTGCAAGTTTTCCAGTGAAAGCAGCACCAATAACGGATGAGATTCCTGCGATTTCATCTTCTGCCTGAAAAGTCTGAACACCAAAATGTTTCCAAATAGCAAGCGTGTGCAGTATATCAGTGGCAGGTGTGATGGGATATCCACCATAAAACAATTTTAATCCTGATCTTTGCGATGCGGCTAAAAGTCCAAGTGATGTCGCCAGGTTTCCATTCATATTCCGGTAGGTTCCAGAAGGAAGATTTGCTTTTTCGACCTTATACCTTGTCATGAACAATTCAGTGGTATCCCCATAATTATATCCGGCGTTTAGGGCACGGGTGTTGGCTTCGATAATGCCATCTTTTCCTTTAAATTTTTTCTTTAGCCATTTTTCAGTTGCGTCCAAAGTTCGATCATACATATAAAAAAGGATTCCCAAAGCGAAAAGGTTTTTTGTTCTGCCAACCAATTTCGGCGACAAATCCAAACCTTCACATGCTGCAGTTACCATTTTATTCATTTCGACAGGAATCAAGGTAAAATAATCATCTAGAGATCCATCTTCAATGGGATTGGATTCGTAACCCGCAAATTTCAGGTTCTTCTTGGTGAATGCGTCGGCATTGACAATCAACGTTCCACCGGGAATTATTTCTTTTTGATGTACTTTAAGAGCAGCAGGATTCATGGCAACCAACACATCCGGATTAACGCCCGGTGTATGAATATTCTTGGAAGAGAATTTGATTTGAAAAGCACTCACACCAGCTAGAGATCCAGCGGGTGCTCGAATCTCTGCGGGAAAATCAGGGAGGGTACTTAAATCATTCCCGACGATGGCAGTTGTTTCTGTGAAACGGCCACCTGTTAACTGCATCCCATCGCCGGAATCACCAGCGAACCGAATGACGGCTTCATCAATTGTTTTGAATGTTTTTCCCATGAGTATTTTTTATATGTAGAAGGGGTTAGAATTCCTGTGGAAGGGTAGCAATTTTTTTGGGGCGTGAAAAGAATTTAAATGTATTCAAAATTTCGTCAAAAAATCTGTATCGGAACTTAACAAGCTGATTCAGATTGTAGAAAGAAATTAATTCCCTATCTTGGTAATTTATTTTTTAAGATTCCACTCCCCAACTTATATAAAATACACACATTTCCTATGAGCAATAAATTTAATTACCCATTTAGCATGCGGATCCGCTACCGCATTGATAATTTTATGTCCAAGGGTAGTTCATCCATTTTTCTTGCACTGCTTGCCCTTTTTATGGTTGGGTTTATTGTGATGGTCATCTTCCGAATCATCGCAAATTATCTAATTCCGGATGAAACCCTTAGTGGTTGGATGGAAATTCCCTGGAGAGTTTATGTGGCTGTCATGGAAGGATCCGCAGCTGAAACGGATGGGGATAGCAACTGGGCAGCAAAAATGTCATCCATTATCGGTGTGATGGTTGGATTGGTCCTTTTTTCAAGTATGGTCGCATTTATCACTAGTGTATTTGAAGCCAAATTAGCTGAATTACGGCGTGGAAGAAGCCTTGTCCTGGAAAAGGACCATACCCTTATCTTAGGATTTGGTGACCGGATTATAGAAATCATTCGAGAACTTATTGAAGCAAATGAATCTGAACCGGATGCTGCCATTGTGATTCTGGCAGAAGATGACAAAGAGAGTATGGATAATATGATCCGAGATAATATTTCGGATTTTGTGACCACCCGAGTTATAACACGGTCAGGGGTCGTCACTAACATCAAAAACCTAAGAAAGGTCATGGCAGAAGAAGCTAAATCCATAATCATTATGAACAGTGCTGCCAGTTGGAGACCAAAAGACGAACGAAAATTAGCAGATGCTCTCGTATTGAAATCTATCATGTCCATTATCGCCGTATCTGATGGTGATGAACATCCTCCCATTATTTGTGAGATCCATTCAGATCGAGATCGAGATCTTGCAGAAAATATTTCCAATGGAACCGTTAAAGCACTCAACGAAGTTAGCGTTTTATCCCGCATGATTGCCCAATTGGCGTTGAGCCGGAATGGATTATCCGTGGTTTACAGCGATATGGTGGGATTCGATGGAAATGAATTTTATTTTTATCAACCGGATGAAGGTTGGGGTGGGCCACTCACTTTTGGTGAAAGTACACACCGATTCAAAAGTAGTACGCCCATGGGAATCCATAAGGCAGATGGTGAAATTATATTAAATCCACCACCGGAAACATCTGTTTCTGACAACGATGAACTTATTGTTTTCGCCGAGGATGACTCAACTATTTATTATTTCAAGGAGCCTGTTTACAACGCCCGGGTTTCCGAGATCCCTCAAACAACCATATCCCTGCGTAATCAACGTGTAGCTCTTTTAAATTGGACACCTAAAACTGGCATCATCATGGAAAAATTATGTAGTTATCTTCCTGCCGGATCAGAATTATGTACCTATGTACCCGAAATAAATGAAGAAATGGAATCTTTCAAAGAAAATTTAATAAGCATTTATCCTGAACTGAATATTTCCCTTAATCAAATGGATTTCAATGATCTTGATAAATTGAATGAAATTGATCCACAAAGTTTTGACAGTTTACTTATTCTATCACCTGGTGGTGCAACCATTGAAGAAATGGATGCTTTTGTAATTTCCTTGCTGATCCGTATACGCCAAATACTCCGAAATTCCGGTTTGAGTCAATGGCCAAAACTTATTACCGAAGTAATGGACAGTGAAAATATTGATATCATCTTGAATAGCGGTGTGGAAGATTTCATGGTATCAAACCAATTTGTATCTCAAATAATGGCGCAAGTTTCGGAAGAGCCATTGGCGTTGGATGTATATGACGATCTTTTCCAGGCGGAAGGGAGTGAACTCTACATCAAACCTATTTCTTACTATTTCCCATTTGATGGGAAAGAATCGATCACTGTCGCTTATGGAGAATGTGTCCATGCCGCCCAATTACGTGGCGAAGTTATATTGGGAACACAACTCCATCCTCGTCAAAAAGAGAAAGACAAAATGTTTGGTATTTCGTTAATCCCAGACAAAAATCAGGAGTTTACATTTACTCCAGAAGATGGTTTAATTGCTCTTGCTAAAGATGAAGCATAATATTTTATGAAAACAGATCGAGATAAAATAAGGCTCACTACCTTGAGCCACGGCTCCGGCTGAGCATGCAAGATTGGTCAAAATGACCTAGCCCAGGTTCTGGGTAATCTTAAAATGCAAACCAACGATTCCGTCGTTGTGGGCTTTGAGGGTGCCGACGACGCTGCCGTTGTGCGCCTAGATGATGGGAAGTTCATCGTTCAATCTGTAGATTTTTTCACGCCGATTGTTGATGACCCCTACCAGTTTGGTCAAATCGCAGCAGCCAATGCACTTTCCGATATTTATGCCATGGGTGGAAAGCCTCTTTTCGCACTGAATATTGTTGGATTCCCAATCAACGATTTACCCAAATCAATCCTAACTGAAATTCTTCAAGGTGGCGCTGATAAAGCCGCTGAAGCAGGAATCCCAATTGTCGGCGGGCATTCTGTTGATGATAAAGAACCAAAATACGGCATGGTTGTAACAGGGGAAGTTGATGAAGCTAAAATGTGGAAAAATTCAGGTGCTCAAGTTGGTGATATCCTGATTTTAACCAAACCGCTGGGAACCGGTATCATTGCCACAGCCATAAAAAAAGGCGTCGCAAATGAAGAAAGCATCACTGCAGCCATTGAATCCATGGCAATATTAAATAAAGGTGCTGCCGATGCGCTGGATGGTTTGAATGTTCATGCTGTTACGGATGTAACCGGTTTTGGTTTATTGGGGCATCTAAAAGAAATGTGCCAAGGAAGTAATGTGTCTGCAAAAATTAATTTTTCGGAATTAGCCTTTTTACCCAATGTACGGCAACTGGCAGAAACAGGCATTATTCCCGGTGGAACAGTACGAAATCTTGATTATGTAAAAGACTTTGTGAAATTTGATTCTACCCTTTCAGAGATAGATAAACTCTTGGTTGCTGATGCACAAACATCTGGCGGATTACTAGTCTCTCTTTCGGAAAATGATGCAGAAATTTTTATCGAAAATTTCGGGTCAACCGCAAAAACTATTGGCCAAATAATCCAAAAAGAATCCAACTTTATTTCAATAAAATAATATATACCCGACTAATTCAGTCGCAAATACTTCTTGATGAGTAAATATGCATTCAAGTAACTTTCAGACTGGAATTTAGAACTATGTTAAAAATTACTCGAAAAGCTGAATATGCCCTTATAGCCCTTAGGCATTTAATTAGTTTAAAAGATGGCGAATTAGCCACGGTGAAAGAAATTTCCACCCAATATGAGATACCTCAAGAATTGCTAGCAAAAGCACTACAACAATTGGCACGTGCAAAAATAATCGAGGCCACTAAAGGCCCATCTGGTGGTTATAAGCTGGTAAGGGATCCCAATGAGATAAACATGACAAATTTTTTCGAAATTTTGGAAGGCCCAATGGGTATTATGGATTGTTATTTTGACTCGGGCTGCAATCAATTGAGTGCTTGCAATATTCGCACACCAATCAACCGAATTAATGATTCAATCCGTACCATATTTAATAAAATGACACTAGCAGACATAACATACTAATGAATTTAAAAGATAAAGTAATTGATGTTTTAAAACTATGTTTTGATCCAGAAATCCCAGTAGACCTCTGGAGCCTTGGCCTTATTTATTCAATTGATATTGAACCATCTAAAAATGATAAAACGGATGTAAAAATCACTATGTCACTCACAACGCCGGGATGCGGGATGGGTAGCCAGATGGCAAATGATATTAAAGAAAAGGTATCAGCCATGGATGAGGTCAATGATGTGGATGTGACGGTTACGTTTGATCCGCCATGGAAACCAGAAATGATGAGTGATGAAGCCCGGAGCAAACTTGGATTTGACCCGACACCAGTACCGAAAAATGAACCTAAAATTGAAACGGAGTGGGAATAATGAGTGCAACAACACAAAACCAAAAATCGATTGAAGAGCAACAGCAAGTTTTTCAAAATGCAACCATCACAGCAACAAAAAGCGCAGTAAAACGTCTTAAGGGCGTCATGGCAACTGATGGAAAAGAAGATCATTTTTTACGTATGTCTGTGGAAGGTGGCGGTTGTTCCGGAATGACTTACAAAATGGATTTTGAAAATGAGAAAGGGGAATTTGATAAAGAATTTGAATCCAACGGACTCACTATTATTTGTGACCTGAAAAGTTGGCTTTACTTGAAAGATATTGAAGTGGATTATTCCGATGATCTATTGAATGGCGGATTCAAGATCAAAAATCCTAATGCAGAACGAACCTGCGGTTGCGGGACGAGCTTTTCCGCGTAAATCGAAATTCCGTTATTATTTAATTACATTTTAAATATTTACAAACTATGAACAACGAACAACAAGTCATTGACGAAAGCCTGAAGAAAGATTACGCATACGGATTCGTCACTGATATTGAATCCGAGACACTCCCACCAGGTCTTAATGATGATGTAATCCGCACCATTTCTGCTAAAAAAGAAGAACCTGAATGGCTGTTGGAATGGAGACTCAAGGCGTATCATCATTGGCTCAAAATGGAAGAACCAAAATGGGCGAAAGTGGTTTATCCGGAGATTGATTATCAAACTATTAGTTATTATTCGGCTCCCAAGAAAAAAGAGCTGGCCAGTTTGGATGAAGTGGATCCTGAATTGCTGGCGACCTATACCAAACTTGGGATTCCTTTAGAAGAACAAAAAATGCTGTCCGGTGTTGCTGTGGATGCTGTTTTTGACAGTGTATCCGTTGCTACAACCTTTAAGGAAGAATTAAAAAAGGCCGGTGTCATTTTCGGGAGCTTTTCAGAAGCAGTAAAAAATTACCCTGAATTGATTAAAAAATATCTCGGCTCTGTTGTTCCCTATACCGATAATTATTATGCTGCGCTGAATTCAGCAGTTTTTACAGATGGGTCATTTGTATACATCCCCAAAGGGGTTAAATGTCCTATGGAGCTTTCAACATATTTCCGGATCAATGAAGCGAATACAGGGCAATTTGAAAGAACTTTGATTATTGCCGACGAAGGAAGCTACGTTAGTTATTTGGAAGGATGTACAGCACCCCAGCGAGATGAGAATCAACTTCATGCAGCTGTAGTGGAATTGGTGGCTCACAAAGATGCGACCATTAAATATTCAACGGTTCAAAACTGGTATCCTGGAAACCCAAAAACAGGTGCTGGCGGTATTTATAATTTTGTCACAAAACGTGGAATCTGTCTGGAAGAGAATTCCCATATTTCATGGACGCAAGTTGAAACTGGATCAGCCGTCACATGGAAATATCCATCATGTATTTTGAAAGGTGACAATTCAATAGGTGAATTTTATTCCGTGGCAGTGACCAACAATCACCAACAGGCGGATACGGGCACCAAAATGATTCACTTGGGGAAGAACACAAAAAGCACAATCATTTCCAAAGGTATCTCTGCTGGGCAAGGACAACAAACTTATCGGGGTGAAGTAAAAATCATGAAAGGTGCAGAAAATGCACGCAATTTTTCTCAATGCGATTCTATTCTTATCGGCGATAAATGTGGCGCTCACACATTCCCTTATATTGATGTACGGAATCCTACTGCACAAATGGAGCACGAAGCCACAACATCTAACATCGGTGAGGACCAATTATTTTACTGTAACCAACGAGGAATTTCTTCCGAAGACGCGGTATCCATGATTGTAAATGGATTTTGTAAGGACGTCTTTAAAGAACTTCCCATGGAATTTGCGGTTGAAGCAACCAAATTAATGGAAGTGACTCTAGAAGGGAGCATTGGTTAAAAATAGCAGTGTTAATGTGTTGAAGGTGTTCCACTTCATTAACAATAAATAATTTAAACACACAATAAATCCAAAAAATTAATTACTCTTTAAAAAATTACACTATATTAAAATATGCTAGATATTAAAAACCTTCATGCCGGTGTTGACGGCAAAGAAATCTTGAGAGGTCTCAACCTATCCATTAAGCCCGGTGAGATGCATGCCATCATGGGACGAAATGGTTCCGGGAAAAGTACGTTGGCAAATGTGATCACGGGTCGGGAAGACTATAAGGTTACAAAAGGCGATATTCTTTTTGCCAGCGATTCTATCTTAGATTGGTCTCCGGAAACCCGTTCTTTAGCCGGAATCTTTATGTCATTCCAATATCCAGTGGTGATTCCCGGTGTAAATAATACCTACTTTCTGAAAGCAGCGTTAAATGCTAAACGGAAACACGCAGGTAAAAAAGGATTGGATGCAGCCGGATTTTTGAAACTCATCAAAGAAAAATTAAATGAAGTGAGTATGGATCCAAAATATCTTCAGCGAGCTGTGAATGATGGTTTCTCTGGAGGCGAAAAAAAGCGAAATGAAATCCTGCAAATGCTTACATTGGAACCCACGCTTGCAATTTTGGATGAGACGGATTCCGGATTGGATATTGATGCACTCAAAATCATTGCTGATGGCGTAAACAGATACAGAAATGCCGATCGTTCATTTCTCGTCATCACCCATTACCAGCGTCTTCTAAAATATATTGAACCGGACTTTGTTCATGTTCTCATCGATGGACAAATTGTAAAATCCGGTGGAAAAGAATTGGCATTGGAATTGGAAGAAAAAGGATACAGCTGGCTGGAATCATGAATATTTCAGATTTTAACATTGAATTTGATAAAATGATAAAACGTGACTATTTCTCGGATAAAGTTCATCCCATGAGGAAGAAAGCCTTTTCTAAATTTTTGGAAACTGGGCTCCCCACAAAAAAATGGGAAGACTGGCGCTTTACTGATTTATCGTCCATATCTAAAAGCAACTTTCGAATATCTGAAAAACAAGATGCACCAAAAGGTGATGTTGATATTTCCCAATACCAGATTGATAACGTAGAAACGATTGTTATTTACAATGGACATTATCTAGAAGCACTTTCATCCATTCCATCTGGTATACAATTATTATCGGGATTGGATTATTTAGAAAAAAAGGATTGGGGATTCAAGTCTCCTGAAGACTCCCCTTTTGACCTGTTGAATACAGCATTCATGGATAGTGGCATGTCCATTGTTGTTGACCAAAATGTAATTGTTGAAAAACCAATTCGAATGCTTTTTATTTCTTCTGGTTTAGAGAGTCTTATGGTAACACCCCGAATTCATATTGACCTTGGTGAATCTAGTTCTGCTACTTTTATTGAGCATCATGGGGGTGATTCAAGTTCTTTTTTCCAAAATGGCTCAACTTTTGTCACTTTAGAACAAAATGCTCAATTGGATCATATCAGAATTCAATCCAATTCTATTACAACTGCAAACATTGTAAATATTCAAGTGGAACAAAATGCAGATAGCCGATACACTTTTTTTCAATTTGCGGATGGGAGCCAACTGGGGCGACTTAATATTTATAACGAACTCAAAGGTGAGGGCGCGAATTGTGCTATCAATGGATTGACACTTTCAAATGATTCCCAGCATTTGGATAACCATATTATAACCGATCATCAAGTACCACATTGTAGCAGTTCCCAAAATTTTAAAACGGTGCTTCAGGATAATTCTTCTGGCGTATTTAATGGACGAACTATTGTCCGAAAAGATGCACAAAAAACAGATTCCAGCCAATCAAACAAGAATTTACTTTTATCCAAAAGTGCTCTCGTAAATTCAAATCCACAATTGGAAATTTATGCGGATGATGTAAAATGTGCCCACGGATCTTCAACCGGCGCCTTGGACAAAGATGCCCTTTTTTATCTCCGTTCCCGTGGATTGGATGTGTTGTCTGCAAAAGCATTATTGGTCCGTGGCTTTGCCACTGAATTATTGGATATAGTAAAACATGATGAGACTCGAGACTTTATCACAGATCGATTTGACTCTTGGCTCTCGGAGAATACAACAGCATGACCGTCCAAAAAACGTTACAGGATTTGAATGACCTTTTCTCCGTTTTTGATAATCCAAAAGACAAGTTTATCCAACTCATGGATATGGCAAAGGAATCTGAAGGATTGCGCGATTTTGAAAAAACAGATCATAACAAGATATATGGCTGCACATCCCAAGCCTGGGTTGTGGGAGATCGCGGCGATAATTCAACTTTTATTTTTCGGACTGAATCTGATGCCATGATTGTGAAAGGTTTACTCGTATTATTAGAAAAAATATTCAGTGGTAAATCCGTTGATGAGATTCTATCTGTGAGCAGCGCCGACATTTTGAATTCTGTCGGATTGGATGGCGCTGTAACCAGTCAACGAACCAATGGGTTTTCCAGCGCTGTAGAAAAAATACAAGGCATCGTAAAATGAATCAAATAAAAAATGAAGCCATCCGACTCCTGCGAGATGTAGATGCCAACATGGTCCCATCTGGTGATGAAGTGAAATTGCTAGCCGGTAATCTTGTTCGCATCACCCAAGCCTTGGGCGGTAATTATACAATTCTGATCAACGGAAATATGGTTCAGATTTCTGCCGCTAATGCGGATGCTCTTGGATTTGAAATTGAAGAAAAATCGAGTGAAAGCGATGCGCCAAAAGGAAGTCATGAACACCAAATTTGGGATCAACTCAAAACCTGCTATGATCCGGAAATACCCATTAATATCGTTGAACTTGGACTCATTTATGGATTGGATATTTCTAACATGGATGAAGGAAAAAGTGTGAATATTAAAATGACACTGACGGCTCCCGGTTGTGGCATGGGCCCTATGATCGCTGGAGAAGTGGAACGAAAAGTGCAAGCAATCGAGGGCGTTGAAAAAGTATTGGTGGACCTGGTCTGGGAACCGCAATGGAATCGGGATATGATGAGTGAAGCTGCTCAACTTGAATTGGGAATGTTTTAGTGTCCTTCTCACCCGCCGAAATCAAAAAAGATTTCCCCATATTTTTCGATTCAGACCTTGTTTATTTGGATAATGCTGCCACGACGCAAAAACCACAATCTGTTTTAGATGAGGTTGATTCACTTTATAGAGAGGCCAATGCCAATGTGCACCGCGCACTTTATTCTCTAGGCAGTGAAGCAACGGAACGATTTGAAAATTCGAGGAAAAAGGTAGCCAAATACATCGGCGCCAATTCAGAAAAAGAAATCGTTTTTACGAGTGGCACAACCGAATCTATTAATTTATTGGCACGCTCAATTGGAAATACCTTAAAGCCAGGTGATGAAATTCTGATCTCTGAAATGGAACATCATTCCAATATCGTTCCCTGGCAAATGACTGCCCAAAGAACCGGTGCCACATTAAAATATTTATCCATTAAAGAAACGGGCGAATTGGATATCTCAAATCCTGAAAAATATTTCACATCGAACACAAAAATTATATCCTTAACACATATGTCCAATGTTCTGGGAACAATCAATCCTATTAAAAAACTATCAGCAAAAGCACACCAAGTTGGTGCAATCATGATCGTGGATGGAGCACAAGGTGCTTCCCATTTGCCCATGGATGTGCAAGACCTTGGCTGTGATTTCTATGCTTTCTCCGGACATAAAATGCTAGGCCCAACTGGCATTGGTGTTCTCTGGGGAAAAACCGAACACCTGGAAGAGATGGATCCGTTTATGGGTGGCGGAGAAATGATTAATACCGTTACCATGGAATCATCCACGTGGAATGATATCCCCTATAAATTTGAAGCTGGCACACCGAACTTTGCCCAAGCGGTTGGTCTTGGCGCTGCTATTGATTATTTACAGAATATTGGAATGGATAATATTGCTGCTCATGAACAAATGCTTATTGAATATGCATTGGGAAAATTGAATCAAATCGATGGACTAAGGATTCATGGTTCGGCTAAAGATCGGGGTGGTGTAATCAGTTTTAATATAGATGGAATTCACCCACATGATCTGGCACAATTCTTGAATGAAGATAATATTGCAATCCGTGTTGGGCACCATTGCGCCCAGCCTTTACTGAAAACGTTAGGGGAAACGGCAACGGCGAGAATGAGTTTTTATATTTATAATGATGAATCAGATGTGGATAAATTCTGTGAATCATTAGTAACAATAAAAAACTACTTTTAATTACATTTTATCATTCCAAAAATAGATGAGAGATTCCTGTTACTTTTCCTGGATGCCGGATCAAGTCCGGCATGACAGCGTAAAAAGATGAAAACAATTTTATTAGACGATTTTTTAGATGGTGGAATTATCCGCGAGAAGTCATTTAAACAAATGGTGGATGATCTCGATTTTAACCAATATCAAAATGAAAAAGTCATTATAAAAGGATGTGCCAGTGTCATGGTACCAACCTGGGCTTATTTGATTCTTACGGCTCAACTCGCCCAAGTTGCAGATAAGATCTATTATGGTGAACCACGGTATGCTGTAAAAGTATTTAACCGAGAAGAAAAATAAAATTTTGGAGAAGGATTGACCGTGAATGATCGTGTAAGTTGGGAAAGATATTTTATGAATATTGCTACAGAAGTGGCAACACGATCCACCTGTGACCGAAAACATGTTGGAGCAGTCATTGTTCGAGAAAAAACAATTTTATCTACTGGATATAATGGAAGTATAAAAGGTCTTCCTCACTGTGATGAAGCGGGGCATGAAATGGTGGATGGCCATTGCGTCCGCACTACACACGCAGAAGCGAATGCAATCGTGCAGGCAGCAAAAAATGGTGTGGGAATAAAAGATGGCGAAATCTATGTGACAGCTTCCCCTTGTTATAATTGCTTTAAACTCATTGCCAATTCCGGAATCAAAACAATCTATTATGATGAATTTTATAGAGAAGACCGCATTATCAATCATGCAAAAGAAGCTGGCATAGAATTAATTAATTTGGATTAAGCTTATTTAAATTATTTTTGATTTCCAGTATTTCACCCTTTGCAGTAAACAGAAATAATAGTCTAAACTTTAGGGTGAAACACCTTTATCCCATTCTTTTTATTTTTTCATTTCTATCTGCAGAGATCTACGATGTCTCTATTCCTGAAAATGATACTGCCAGTTATAATTATGCGGATTTTCGGATGTGGGTTAATGATTCCACGGACACACTTCGAGGTATTTATTGGTTCATGCATCCTAACAATGGCGACTCTCGAAATATTGTAACTGATTCAGCTTACCAAGCACTGGCAAGTGGACAGGATTTTGCACTCATGGGTGCCCATATTTTCAATATGCATATGAATACTGGTATTGGTGATGCAGTAATTGCTGCCATGGATTCTTTTGCTGTTTTGTTCCGCCACGATGAATTGGAATTTATTCCATTTTTCGTTAACGGTTATTCTTGGGGTGGGCAGTTTGGGTATCATTTCACAAAATGGATTCCGGAAAGAGTGGTTGGTTTCATTACGCAAAAAGGCGGGTATCATGATACCACAGATGCTGGCGATGCCATTGAAGTCCCAGGGCTCATGTTTGTGGGAGAGAATGATCTTCCCTATCGCATCGAAAATTTGACTGGCATTTTTTTTGAACATCGCCCCTTGGGTGCGAAATGGATATTAGCCATAGAACAAAATGCGGGGCACTCTCAAGTAATTGACTATAGCTTTTTAGATTCCTTTTTTAATATTATCACAGATCTTCGCATTCCAAACGATGTAAATGTATTCGAACCAATAGAATTAAATACAATTCCAGATAGTATTGGATGGTTTGGGGATCAGAATTCTTGGATAATTGGCTCCTTTGATTGTTATGATGGTTTGATTGATTCATCATCGTGGTTCCCATCAAAAAATGTTGGAGAACGATGGCAATATTTTGTTTCAGAAGGTGGGGTTACTGATACGAGTGAATGTGATGGATCTATTGGCATAGATATTCGCATTCCTGTACCCACAAATTTCAGACTTTATCATCCCTACCCCAATCCATTCAATCCAACCACCACGCTTCGTTTTGATATTCCTTCGAATACCACAAAACCCGTATTAATTAATATTTATGATATAACAGGTAGTGTAGTTGAAACGATGATTAATGAGACAATAGAATCAGGACACCACGAAATACAATGGAATGTAACTGCTTCATCCAGTGGGTTATATTTTGTTGAACTACGAATTGGAGAAGAGCGATTAGTTCAAAAATTATTATACATTAAATGATTAAAAATCGATGAGTTGCAGTTATTTATAAATTTTTCTTAGCAAGTTTAAGATATATCCATTTAATTTACTTTATGAAAAATCTATTCACATTTATCCCCATGGTTCTTATTCCGATATCGCTCGTTTCCCAAAATGAGGTGTGTTTTGAACTAGAGGAAAATCCCAACCCCAATCATTCTGCATTTGGGATTTTTTCAAAATATGTAAATGTGCTGGACGTTATTCATATCTATGCCGAATCTAATATATCTGATGAAAAGGTACTTCACGTGGCAGCTATTGCCGCAGAACTATTAGATAATAATGAAGACGGGGTTATAGATGATCCACTCATTGAAGCTTCCCTTATAGAATTAAATACGATTATGCCGGTTTTCCAGTCAGAAAATGGAAATTCGATCGATACTTTTTTTGATAATCTTGAAGATGATGGATGCCTTGGAGCCGTATTATTCAGAAACGAAATTGACCCAAGCCAACCAGGACATTGGGGAGACGACGCCACGGTAGAGGAAGTATTACACACCATCAATTCTTGCGGGCACGTAGAAGTCTATCCTTCCCTTTATGCTCTGGAACCAAACTCGTCTGATCTGACTGATGCCATGGATATGGCTCGAGGCGGTCAATTCATCAACATTCCGGATCCTTATCCAGATGAAGCCTGGTATCACTACGATGATTGGACCTGCGAATACGACTGCATGGCCATGGAATATTTATATTGGTGCATCGTCACAAATATGGGCATTCTTGCAGATGCACAAACATGTGCCGGCATTGCAAACGAATGGGAACCTTGTACACCGGAATTATTTGAATCCACCGATACGCTCATGTTCAATTTGGTAACCAACCCAGAGAATATGCTTCCACAACTAGCACCAGACGGGAATTATTGTCCGGCTAATGTGGAAATCACAAAAAATACCAATGCGGTGTCTTTTTCAATTTTATCCAACTACCCCAACCCATTCAATCCAACCACAACGATTCAGTTTTCTGTAAGTACAATGACCATCGCGTCCCTAGTTATTTATGATATATCCGGCAAACTTGTCCAAACATTAGTGCATGGTGATTTTGAAGCCGGTGAGCATGAGGTAATTTGGAATGCTGTAAATCATTCCAGCGGGATTTATTTTGTGGAATTAACCTCTGGAAAAAATCGATCGGTTCAAAAATTGGTTTTGCTAAAGTAATCTTTTTGTCTTATTGTCTAACCTAATGTTAGATGAACACCAGTTAAGGAAAACCCTTAGCCACCTTGATGGCCGGGGTTACAAAGCCTATAAACAGATACAAGGTCGATTCGAATTCCCTGATTTTGAATTATTTATAGACCATGTTCAGGGTGACCCTTTTGCCCAACCCTCCAAAATTCGCCTGCGAGTTCAACAGGAGATTTCGCAAATCCCAGAAAAATTATGGACAAACTCCGTCCGACAAATTGCACTGGAAGATTTTATGGCTCGTGCTGTTCGCGATGCTATCAAAGAAACAGTGACACCTAAAAAAGGGACTGGTAAAAGTGGGCTCATTTTTATTGATGCGGGCAAGCAGGAAGTTTTAGAACGAACTGCTTTTGTCATTACAAAAGATTGGGTTGAAGCCCGAATACAGATTGGTCTCCCGGCCAGGGGAAGAACTATCCTGGGACATGAAGCCATTGAAATACTATGTCAGGAGATTCCAATTATCGTTGAGAAATCTCTTAAATGGAAATATCTGGATAAAAATGCCTGTAAACTTTTCGTTGATTGTGTAGAAAACCAAGAATCCATTCGCAAACAATTGGATCACGCAAACCTATCTGCCTTTGTGGCCAATGGTTCCATTTTGCCTAGGGCTTCAGGCATCAGCGACCGCCCATTGACTGGTAATAATTTAGTGGAATTCCAATCACCTAAATCTCTTGAAACATCTTTCCAATTAATAAATCCACTCCCTAACGGTGAAACTGTAATACATGGTCTGGGGTTTCCCAAAGGAGTCACTCTGATTGTAGGTGGCGGCTATCATGGAAAATCAACTTTACTAAAAACGTTAGAGAGGTGTGTTTACCCCCACATTCCCACTGATGGCCGGGAATATGTTATCACGAATCCAAATGCAGTTAAAATTCGTGCTGAAGATGGTCGCCGAATTGAGAAAGTGAATATTGACCCTTTCATTACCAACCTACCGCAGGATATTAAAACCGATTCATTTTGCAGCGATGACGCCAGTGGGAGTACAAGTCAAGCCGCCAACATCATGGAAGCCATTGAAGTTGGCTGTGATCTTCTCCTATTGGATGAGGATACATCCGCCACAAACTTTATGGTTCGAGATGCTCGAATGCAAAAACTAGTTCAAAAAGACCAGGAGCCAATTACACCATTTGTCGATCGAATTCGGGAATTGTATGAAATTCAAGGTGTTTCTACTATTCTGGTTATGGGTGG
>CAWVTW010000009.1:0-23304 GCA_963933175.1 uncultured bacterium | reverse complement strand
TTACTTGCACAACAGGTTTTGCTGCTTTTTTTACAACTTTAGGTTTTTCTACAACGGGTTTTGCTGCTTTTTTTACAACTTTAGGTTTTTCTACAACGGGTTCTGCTGCTTTTTTTACAACTTTAGGTTTTTCTACAACAGGTTTTGCTGTTTGTTCTACAATTTTCACATCTTTTTGAACATTCGGTTTTGAACAGCTAATTACCATTAATAATGCTAAAAGGATTAGTGATTGTTTTTTCATATTCTTCCTAATTTATTAAAACTTATTTCAGAGCGTTCTATGATATTAATATAATCATTATCATATTCCAAGTTTACTAGTTTTTATCCGAGTACTTATTACGCCAGAACTACTCAATGTTAGTTTATCATTAGTCATTATAGTCACGTATACTTGCTTGGGCTGCAGCTAATCTGGCAATGGGGACTCGGTAAGGCGAACAACTTACATAATCTAACCCCGTCTCTTTACAAAATTCAATCGACGAAGGATCTCCCCCGTGTTCACCGCAAATCCCGATCTTTAATTTGCTATTTACCCCACGGCCCAACTTCACAGCCATGGATACTAATTTACCCACACCGCTCACATCTAAGCTCTGGAATGGATCTCCCGGAAGAATATTTTTTTCTAAATAATCTGGAAGAAAGGACCCAATATCATCTCGGCTGAATCCAAATGTGGTCTGAGTTAGATCGTTGGTACCAAAGCTGAAGAATTCGGCATGTTGGGCAATCTCATCCGCTGTGAGACAGGCTCGGGGGAGTTCGATCATGGTTCCCACAAGATAATTAATTTCCACACCCATTTCTTCTTGAACATCTTTGGCGATTTTCCGTACAATAGTTTCCTGGTTTGTGTATTCCGTAACAGTTCCAATAAGCGGAATCATTACTTCTGGTAAAACGGAAACGCCTTCTTTTGTGAGTTCTGCGGTTGCTTCAAAAATAGCCCTAGATTGCATTTCGGTAATCTCTGGATAGGCCACGCCCAGGCGACACCCGCGATGGCCCAACATAGGATTCAATTCATGGAGCCCTGCGATTCGTTTTTCAATCTTGGATCTTTCTAGACTGAGGCTATCAGCCAATTCCTGAATTTGATTATCGTTCAAAGTAATAAATTCGTGCAAAGGTGGATCCAAGAGTCGAATAGTAACGGGTTTACCTTCCATAGCTTTTAGAATTCCCTTGAAATCTTCTTTCTGGAATGGAAGAAGCCCCATAACTGCAGTTCGTCTGTCCGATTCATTGTCAGCCAGGATCATTTTTCGCATGGCAAGAATACGGGTTTCATCAAAGAACATATGCTCCGTCCGGCAGAGCCCTATTCCTTCTGCACCAAAGCGAATGGCCTGCGCTGCATCTGAGGGGCTTTCAGCATTAGTTCGAATTTTTAAGGTTCTGAATTCATCTGCCCATTCCATGAGGATTTTATATTCAGGATGTGTATCTGGATTAGATGGAATAAGATTTACTTTTCCCTTGTAAAAATTTCCACGGGTTCCATTCATGGTGACCCAATCGCCCTCTTTTAACACAGTGTCTCCTACAGATACTTCCTTTGCTTCTTTATTGATATGAATTGCGCTACAGCCGACAATACAACATTTCCCCCATCCTCTGGCCACAAGAGCAGCGTGGGATGTCATCCCGCCTTTGGCAGTTAAGATTGCTTCTGCCGCATGCATACCATGTACATCTTCTGGTGAAGTTTCTTCTCGAATCAAAATTACCTGTTCACCATTTTTATGCCATGCTTCCGCATCATCTGCAGTAAACACGATTCTTCCAGTTGCACCGCCGGGCCCAGCAGGAAGTCCCTTTGCTAAGAAAGTGGCCTGTCTTTCAGATTCCGGATCCAGCATGGGATGAAGAAGCTCGTCCAATTGTTCTGGCATAACGCGCATAATGGCAGTCTTTTTATCGATCATTCCTTCATTGCACATATCCACAGCCATTTTAATAGCGGAAGTACCTGTCCGCTTTCCTGTACGGGTTTGTAACATCCATAATCGGCCATCCTGAATGGTGAATTCAATATCCTGCATATCAGAATAATGGACTTCTAAGTTATTCCGAATCTCGGCAAGTTGCGCATATAGCTCTGGCATAGATGATTCTAGTGAAGGAAGGTTCTGAGTTTCAGATGTTTTTGTGTCTTCATTTAATGGATTCGGCGTTCGGAGCCCAGCAACAACATCTTCACCCTGTGCATTGGATAGCCATTCCCCAAAAAAAATATTTTCTCCCGATGCAGGATTTCGGGTAAACGCTACACCTGTTGCAGAACTTTCTCCCATATTACCAAAGACCATAGCTTGAACATTCACTGCTGTTCCCCATTGGTCTGGAATATTTTCAATCCGGCGATAACTGATGGCACGGCTTCCATTCCAACTTAAGAAAACAGCCTTGATACCGCCCCAAAGTTGTGCCATGGGGTCATCAGGGAAATCATTATCCAGTGTTGTGCGTATCTCAGATTTGAAGGAGTCTGAAACTGTAATCCAATCATCCGCAGAAAGATCTGTGTCATCCACTAATCCTTTCTCTTTTTTGTAAGTATCTAGAATATTCTCGAGTTTTTGGCGAATACCTTCTCCATCACGAGGTTCAATACCAGCAGCTTTTTCCATGACAACATCTGCATACATCATAATAAGTCTTCGGTAAGCATCATAGACAAACCGGGGGTTATTGGTTTTTTTGATGAGTCCGGGAATGGTAGATGAAGCCAGTCCAACATTAAGAACTGTATCCATCATGCCCGGCATGGATTGGCGAGCACCGGATCGCACAGAGAGCAAAAGTGGATTAGTCTCATCACCAAAATTTGAATCCATAATGGCTTCAACTTTTGAAAGAGATTCTTGGATTTGGGAATCTAATTCATCAGGAAAATTGAGATCATTTTTGTAATAATGTGTGCAAACATCGGTTGTGATAGTAAATCCGGGAGGTACTGGAATTCCCAAGTGGTTCATTTCAGCAAGATTGGCTCCTTTCCCGCCGAGTAAATTCTTCATTTTAGCTGTACCATCGGCTTCGCCGTTTCCAAAAAGATAGACGTATTTCACTGGTTAATTTCCTTTATATGTATGTAGTTATTTAAGTTAAAGTAGGCTAAAAGGCAGGGGAAAAATATCGTATTTCTTTTAGGTTTCCGTTTTTATCATAGAAGAACCATTTATCTACCATTTTTCCATTTCGGTAGGCACCTTGCATTTCTTTTCTTGTTCTTTCGTGATCCCACCAACTGGCCCAGGTTGCATCTTTTTTCCCGTTGGCATAGAAGCCTTCTGTAAGGCGACCATCTGAGAACCATGCTGTCCATTTTCCTTCTTTTGTTCCTTCGGTAAATGTGCCTTCTTGGACTTTTTCAGCATTTTCATTCCAAAATAACCAAAGCCCATCGGCGGTACCGTTGGCAAGATTTCCCTCTTTTTCTTTTGTTCCATTTTGATAGAAAAATGTCCAATGGCCATTCATAATACCTGAGTCGTAGTTCCCATGAGATTTGACATGTTCATTATCATGCCATTCCGTCCATTGACCATGCATTTTACCATTTTTATATCCACCTTGTTCTTGCTTTCCACCACTCCAGGGAAGATCCGGTTCCGGCTCGGGAACATCCACCAGAATAATTTCTGGAACATCTTTGCCACTGGGGAACCATTTGACCCATTGACCATCTTTCTTACCTTCCTGGGTGCGGCCGAGAAAAAGATAGTCCAATTCTTGATTTTCCTGGGTGATGATTCCTGTAAACGGTGTATCTTCCCCTAATTTATAGAAAACGAATTCACGTTCAACAAGATCTTCCAATGCGATTTGTTCCAGCCCTGATCCAAAATCAAAATCAAAATCTTTAATGCGCTTTGTGTTCCAATACGTCCAGACACCATCTGGTAACCCATTCTTAAAATAACCTTCGCGCTGCATAACACCATCTTCATAATAATAGGTGGTAAGACCTTCACGAATCCCACCTTGGTGAAAACCCTGTTCCTTAATCTGATCACTATTGGGATACCAGATAGCCCATGGGCCCTCTGGCTTATCTGATTTATAACTGGTCATTGTACTGCGATAACCATTTTCCCAATAAGTGCTGGGACCATCTAATCTTCCATGCTTGTAAAATTTTTCTTCCTGTTTTTCTTCAGGAGTCAACCACACCGTAGATCGACCATCTCTTTCGCCACCGGAAAATGTGACTTCTTCTGCAACGGAACCATCTGTAGCAAAATATAGCCAAAGCCCATCTTGCTCATCATCCAGATAATTTCCCTCTGATTGCTTTACGCCTGTATCGTACCACCAGGTCCAAATACCATTTTTTCTACCATCGATATAATGCCCTTCCATCTCTTTATTATCATTGAGATACCACCACCAGTTCCAGAGTTCTTCATCATTTTCTGCTTGATAAGTCCCTCCGTTGTAGGCCCATGTCCCATCCGTGAATGTCAGATTGTGATCATGTTCAAACCACCAGGCCCATTTTCCATGAGAATTCCCCTTATGGTAGGTTTGTTCCATGTGCAAGTGTCCATTTGAATACCAGTATTTATAACTGCCATCCACTTTACCCATGTCAAATTGCCCTTGTTCTTTTAAGGTACCATCTTCGTACCAAAGTGACCAGTCACCATGTTTTTTCCCACGATAATAAACACCTTCAACTTCTTTTTGACCATTGCCATACCATTGCACCCATTGACCATCCCGTTTTCCCGATGAAATCCGTCCCAATAGTAGATAATCCTTGATTCCACCTGTCTCAATTACCATTCCAGTGTAGGGTTTATGTTGCCCTATTTTATAAAATATTCCATCGCGTTCTTCAAGTTCGGCAATGCGAACTTGATCTAATCCAGTTCCATAATCAAAAATAAAATCTGTTTCACCATTTGGATGAAAGTAGTTCCATATTCCCTCTTTTTCATTCTTCCTAATGACACCTTCCCGGTCTTTATTGCCATTATCATACCAAATTGTAATTTTTCCATCAATAACACCATTAACAAAAGTTTCTTCTAATTTTTTATGATCTGCATTATTCCACTGTGTCCAGATGCCATGTTTTACATCATCCCTATAACTGCCTTCTTCGTCTTTCACCCCATCGGGTCGCCACCAGATCCATTGACCGTCTTTTTTACCGTTGGAATAATTTTCCTGCTGTTTCAGCGTACCATCTTCGTACCAAAGCGTCCATTTATTATTTTTATTGCCCTGGTTATTCTCGCCCTCAGTTACCTTGTAATTATCAACATTCCATTCGAGAAAAGGGCCGTGCTTGATACCTTTATCATAACTGATTTCTTGTGTTTTTCGTCCGTTATCTGCCCAGTAAGTCCATTTATTATCTAATTTGTTATTGGCATATTGCCCTGATTTTTCCTTAATAATGCCATTTTCATACCAGGAAGTCCAACTGCCATTCAACTTTCCATTTCCGTAAGTAGCCTGGAATTTTTTATTGCCATTTTCATACCAGGAAGTCCAGACGCTGTCCCGTTCCCCATTGGTAAATTTCCGTTCGGATTTTTTAGCGCCATCTGTAAACCATTGCAGCCAGAGTCCTTCCTGCTGACCATCGTGAAATCGCGTTTGTTCTTTTTTGATCCCGGTGTTATAATACCAAATCCAAAGCCCTTCTTGTTTTCCGGCTTCGTAAGTGCCTCCATCGGTTTTATTACCGCTATCATTCCATCGAAATATGGTACCGTCTAGTTTTCCACTTGTATAATTGGATTCTTCTTTTCGATTGCCATTTATATACCAAGTGGTCCAGAGTCCATCCCGGTTACCACCAGAATAAGATCCTTCCATTTTCATCTGGGGGGGGTCATAAAATGTATCACCATCGATATCAAGAATAACAGTCTCGGTAGAATCCCAAACACCGTTGTTTTCACCATCGTCTTGGGTGTTGGGTTCATCATCTTCACCGTAATCTTGATACACCTCGCCCTCATACCAGAATGTCCAGAGTCCGTCCCGAACACCGTTGGCATAATTGCCTTCAGTTTGAAGTGCCCCACTGGGGTAATTTGTCTTCACTAATCCATCGTTTTGGGCAAGAGCCACTGACGACAGAATGATAAAAATAACCAGTATTTTCCGCATGGTCAATTCCTCATTGTCAGAGTATGAATAAAGTGAGGTTTTTTGGATGAAGGGTTGATTCATCCCCCTCTCGGATACCTTTTGTCGTAAAAGTTAAGACAACGAAGCATTAAAGTCAAAAAATTGTGAAAAAAGATCAATCACCCTTATTTAGACGAATCCAGAAGCTTTGGCCGAACTTATCATTGAGATTAATTAGCCCCTCATTGGAGTTATTTGTTCCTAAAAATGAAGTTTCGGTCTCGAATTTATTATTGGTCCGTAGGTAACCGCCCCCATCGCGGCCGTTGCCAAGATATGTAGTCATTTTCCCAAATTGGTTATACGTACGGAAATACCCGCTCCCAAGAAAACTCCCAGTTTCCCCGACAGCATCGTACACACGCAATTGACCGGAACTGTCTGCTCCTGTGCCTATGTAAACAGTTTCTTGCCCATCAAAATTATAAGTCCGTAAATACCCGCCGCCACTGGATCCAGTCCCCAAAAACAAGGTTCTTTCACCAAATTGGTTATAAGCCTGATAGTATCCTTCTCCAAGATATGATGATGTTTCACCTTCACTATTATAAATACGAAGTTGCCCGGCATGGTCAGATCCTGTACCGAGATAAGATGTCTCTTTTCCGGAATTATTATAGGTCCTGATGTACCCGCCACCCATTCTACCTGTACCAACATAGGCCGATTCATCGCCATTGCCATTGTAAGAGCGCATATAACCACCGCCATCTTTACCCGTACCAATAAATAAGGTTGGCTCTCCATACTGATTATACGTTTGCATGTAGCCGTTGCCTAGATATCCCATGATTACACCACGATCATCTTCAATGGTTAAACTGCGAACGACCAAATGTCCCAATTCATCCGTTTTTGCACGAAATCCTAAAGTCACAAAAATCAAGAGTGTTCCTAAAACACCAATGATCATACTTTTTGGATCAATGACTTTCATAAAAGCCTCCGGGGGTTTTTGTCATTGAAATAATAATATGTAATTTACTCATATTCATAGGTCATAACCTTAACTGGAATTTTTTGATCATCGTGCGAGCGACGAATCATATCGTATTGTTTTATTTGTACTACACGACTCTTTTCATCATAAGAATATACATTTTTTTCCAGCACTCGTTCTTCACCGTCTAAAATTACACCTATGTATGGTCGGCCCCTATGATCCAAAAGCATCTCTTTTTTTGAAATAAGTTTTAATGTAGAATCGGCAAGATACTCGTAATATTTAAAATTATCATCATCAAAAATATCAGTTAGTGTTTCTTCGATCACTCCGTTGGAATTATATATTGTAGATTTTGTACGCCGCCCCAAAATATCATATTCATAAGCCTTTGAGCCAATGGATTGACCTAGTCGCCCTACCGATGATTCATGGGTCAAGTGGTTATTCTCATTATGAAAATAAATAGATCGAAACATAACAGAAGGGTCAAAATATTCAGCCTTTTTATGGGGTATTTTTGATGAGCCCAATTCATAGGTTGTAATTTCAAGAATATAGTTATCATACAATTCTTTGTGATCAAGGACAGTTCCTGTGGAATCATAGTCGTAACTCTCGCCCCAAACCATTTTTCCCGCATCAGTTTTTAAAACCATCATTTCTGGATTAATTGCTTCAATTGGATTATACCGAATCCGCTTAACGAGTAACCCCTCATCATCATATTTTTGAAACTCTTTCCAATAAAGCGTATCCCCAGCACCAAAAAGTGTCGTGCTCATCCGTTTTCCGGCATGATCATTTTCAAAGCGGTAGGATAAAATCATCTCCTTATCATAACTCCGTTGGAGTTTGAGCCCTTCATCGGATCCAAGGACATAAACATATTTTTCACTTAAAGGCAAGGTGTGAGTATAAACGGTACTATCCACCATAAACCCATTTGTGTCATAGTGTATAACGATGGAATTTTTGAGTTCTTGTGTTTCAACGCCGAAGCTATTAAAAACATGGAAAAATTTGATTCTAGTGGTTTCCCCAAACACACAAGAGACCAAGATAGGGCACAAGAGCCAAATAGAGTAATTTAGTGAAGTCCTCATCATCAAATTTTAGAGAGTGAAACGGGATAATTCAAATGGTCAATTTCGTTGTTTTTCCAGAGTTTATATCTTTAGTCTCAAAAATGTTTTATTCAATTATTTCTAAATGACAATTCAAAGATAACTAATATATCGGCCAATGCCTTAAGAACGCACGCAGTAGATTAAAGGTCATCTTTGTGATTTACATCCAATTGAGAAAATATCTGGTTACTCTGTTTAACTAGTATCATTTGCTCATATAAGCACCTGTTAGATAACTCGATTTCTCTATTGACTTAAAGTGTTACTTTTGCTTAAAATTAACGTAAGTCTACTAGGCTTACTCATGCGGAGTTCTAATTGAATAATTCATTTATCAAATGGTTGACGGCAACGTCTATCTGTTTTGGCACCAGTGTGTCTTTAAAAGACATCCATTACAGCATTAAGCAAAATGGTGTAATGGTGAGCCTTGATTATACTGGTACAATCAAAGATGATGATATTATTGCCTGGAAATCTGATAGAGGGTGGGTTTACCTAACTCTATTAGGCGTACGGGCCCCTCTCAATAAATTTCCACAACAAAAATATAAAAAGCCTGTTAAAAAGATTGTGATAGACGATTTCAATGAGTCTATTCAAGTTGCAATATTAATTAATAAACCCATTTTGGGATATGATATAATAAACTCAAAAACATCGGCAAGTACTGTTGTGTTCATACATACAGAAATGAAACGTTCTGATGTGACTAGTTTAAAGAGCTACATAAATGATAATGGGACATCCGTTTTTAATATAGCGCAATCTTCAGGATTCCCGCAATACAATACAAATTTTAAGAATGCTTTTGATCAGGCTCGATCTGAATTAGGTCCCAATTCAATTTTTGAATTCCACGGGGAATTGTACACAACAAATCACCCAGGAGAGATAAACTCCATGTTTAATCCCGGGCTTACGGTCTCTATTAAGAATGGAAACACTAAAAATGTAGACCTAAGGAAAACTGAATTATTAACTGATAATGATAGCCCTATTGAAGAGATCTACGTAGATATAACAAAAGATCAGGTCTTTGATAAAAAAATGGGAGTCAAAAATCCAGTACTGCATAAGCAGGACATACAAGAGGATACTCATTCATATACGAATATTGGTAAAACACAACTATCAAACGAAGATAATCAACAGCTCAGCGTTATTCTTCCGGATTTTACAGAACAAGAGCCACCCCAGAAAGAAATAGGGAAAACTACACGTGAACCAGAAGTCACCGTTGATGAGTTTTCAATGGAAATACAAAAGGAACCTAGAGAAAATAAAGGATGGTTTCGAAAACTTTTTTCAAAAACAAAAGACCGCAAACAACAGAAGCAAAAAAAAGAAATATTATCTAACGAATTGGCAGTTGCGATTAATGATTTGGCAAGAGTGAAGAAAATAGAGGAAGATGGCGGGTGGTCCATGAGTGATTATTTACAATCTAATAGTGAAAAACCCAAGGTCCAGCTAGAACAAATTGTAATCCATGAACCGGAAGTTGTGGCTGATGTGCAAGAAGTAATAGATTATGAGTTATCAGGGACGCAGGAACCAGACTTCAATAAGAACGATGGGTGGGCCATGAGCGATTATCCAAACTACGATAAGGCAAACTTCAATCGTCAAAATTCAGAAAAAGGAACCGATAATAAGGTTGATTTTCCACTGCTCCCAGAACCTGAATCAATTTCTGTTGGTTCGAATGAGAATAAAGACTGGGATACGAATGTGTTTTTCGTCACACCTCTAGACCCATACGACGAGTCGCTAGTGGCGGATGTTATGCCCATCGAGGAACCTATGGAGAGTGAATACAAAAACACTACAAAACTTTATCCGAGTCAGGTGAATATTCCACAATACTTAGCCAAAGAAATACCTGATTCTTCAGGTATTCGCGTTACAGCAAACAGAGAAGGAATTCCAATTTATATTGATGGAAAACTGGTGGGAGTAACACCACTCACAGGGCCGATTAAACTCTCTCCCGGTTGGCATCAAGTCAGCGGGCTTACTCCATTATACGCAAAGGTCCTTAACAGGTCCGGTATGGAATATGTAGATGACGATCCTATTCTACGAAATAATCAATTATTTGGATCCCGAACAGTTTACGTAGGTCCTAAAAATATTTCTGTCATCAATCTCACATTTAATGATATTGGAGATCCCCCTAGTCATCCATTCTCATTGAAAGATTTACCCCAGAATATGGCCGAAACTGAAGGAGGCATGATGGTTGGGTTCCCGGTGATCATGGCTCTTTTTGGGTTCATCACTTGGGGTATGATCTAATTTCATTTCCGTCTTTATCAACAATTTTATTTAATTTTTACTATGGGTATTCACGATAAAATCCGATCTTTTATATTCTCGAATTTAGTTTCCACCGAACATCAAACCATTGGCATGGAAGAAGAATGTATTCTTTATACTAAAGAGAACCATCGCCTTCCTGTGAATCCCGGTGATGAATTTTCCGCGACAGACCTTTTGGCTATTATGAATGAGAATGTAGGAAGAAATGGTATTTATTCTCTCGAGCCTGGCGGACAACTTGAATGGTCCAGCCCGCCGTACCGAGATTTAAATACTTTATTCACTGCAATTGGCAAACACAAGCAAGCTTTAACAGAAGTTGTAAATGCCAATAACCTAAAGATCATCAATTATAGTTTGGAACCCAATTATGCCCCTGATGATATTGACCTGATCAATCAACTAAAATATCAACTCATGAATGCTAATATGGAACAAAACGGCACCATGGGGAAATGGATGATGCGTAATACCACCAGCATCCAGATCAATTTTGACATTACTAGTGAAAGAAATCTAGAAGATATGACATTTGTTGCAGACTGCCTGCAACCGGTGTCTGCTTATCTTTTTGCAAACAGCCCTTTCCAAAATGGACAACCAACCGGATTAGAAAACACGCGTAGTGTGATTTGGGAGAATACAGATAATTCCCGTTGCCGGAACTTGATTAATCATGGTATAGAATCCCCAGAAAGAATGATAGATCAATATATAGATTACATAATGGGCGTTCCCGGTATTTTTGAATTGGACCATAACGGAATTATTGTGAGTACAAATCAGACTTTAGGCGAAAGGCTCATTGGATTGGAAAAGTTGGGGAAACTTCGCACAGAAGATATTCAGGCTGCTTTGCACCAGATTTTTACCAATGTTCGTCTGAAAAATTTGTTGGAAGTCCGTGGTTCTGATCGTCCGCCCATGGGCTATGAAATGGCACCAGTGGCTTTTTGGACATCCATTCTTACGGTGGAATCTATCCGTGATGAATTACTATCTGTTGTGAAAAATTGGACAGTAGAAGATCGGCATAAATTCAATAAAGCATCTCTGGTTTTGGATGATTCCCAGATTGGCCCGGATGGAAAAACATATAGTGAATGGAATCAATGGGTAGGTGATTTAGCTTTAGCAGGGCTGAAAGAACGGAGTCTTGACGAAGAAAAATTCTTTGACTCGTTTTTTGAAATTGTTATGGAAAAAGGCCCCTTTGGGTTGCAGGCGCAATTCAAAGATTGAAATGGCAATAACAATGGACCAAAAAAAAATTCACAATTTCACATGGATCCCACTTTTTCTCATTGGCCTTAGTGCTGTTGTACTGGGATTAGGCTGGCTCATTCATCCAGAACCTTGGATGCTGGACCAACCACCCAACGAAGTGTTGCTTCAAACGTCTTTCCATACTTTGTTTGCAGATGATATAAATGCTCATCTTCCGGATTATTTATTAGTTATTTATCGTTTTTTTGGGTGGTGGGTTATCTCTATTGGACTTTTGACTATGACTTACATCCAAGTCACAAAAATGGGAACAGCATTGGCCCGGAATTCAATCTTGGGTGTATTGCTAATTATATTGATTGGTGTTGCATACATGGTTTTCAATTTTATTCCTCTCTCACCCTTTAAGATAGCTCTATATTTGCAATCAGTCATGTGGCTCACCAGCGCTTATTTTTCTACACAGTTACAAGATTAGTTGTTTGGATTCTCCGTGCGCAGGCACATTTGAGTCCTTAATTTCAGTCCTTAGATTTTGATTGATTCTCTGGATGAACTCTTACTTTACATCTACACTTTTCAGAAAAACTCTGGCTGCCCTATCCGGATTATTTCTCACTTTATTTTTAATCGGACACTTGGTTGGGAATCTCCAGCTGATCATGCTTTCCGGTTCTGCTGCGCAAGAGCAATTCAATGAATATGCCTTTTTCATGACCACTAATCCGTTGGTGAAAATTTTATCCCTTCTCACATATACATCCATCATTCTGCATACAATTTTGACAATATTTCTTGCCATACAATCCAAAAACGCCCGTCCTGTGGATTATGCTGTCTCATCGGGAGCCGAGAATAGTAGTTGGGCATCCAGGAACATGCCGTTATTGGGGGTGCTTGTTATGGTATTTATTGCGATTCATATGAAAAGTTTTTGGTATGAAATGCATTGGGGAGAAGTGGGAAATGACCCTTGGGGTAACCAGGATCTTTATACGGTTACTGTCACGGCCTTTCGGGAAGTGTGGTATACTGCATTTTATGTGTTCAGCATGATAATTCTCGGGTTCCATTTAAACCATGGTGTTGCATCAGCATTTCAAACGCTGGGGCTTAAAACACAAAAGTATCTTTCTCCAATCGAGAAATTTGCCGGCGCATTTTCAATTCTTGTTCCGGTAGCATTTGCAAGTATTCCAATCATCCTTTATTTACAGAGCCTCTGATGTTGGAAAGCAGAATTCCAGACGGCCAGCTCATAGATAAATGGACGAATTATAAATCAAGAGTCCCATTGGTGAGCCCATCGAACAAACGCCGATTGGATGTCATTGTTATTGGAACCGGTCTCGCTGGTGCATCCGCCGCATCATCCATGGCAGAAATGGGGTATAATGTAAAAACATTTTGTTTTCAGGATAGCCCCCGCCGCGCTCATTCAATTGCTGCGCAAGGCGGGATCAATGCCGCAAAAAATTATCAGAATGACGGCGATTCTGTTTACCGTCTTTTTTATGATACCATCAAAGGTGGGGATTATCGTTCCAGAGAAGCCAATGTTTATCGGTTGGCAGAAGTGAGTGCAAATATTATTGACCAATGTGTGGCTCAGGGTGTGCCTTTTGCCCGGGAATATGGTGGTACATTAGATAATCGTTCTTTTGGCGGTGTCCAGGTATCCAGGACTTTCTACGCTCGAGGACAAACAGGACAACAGCTCTTACTGGGCGCATATAGTGCTTTAAGTCGACAGATCGCAAAGGGCAGTGTTACTATGTATAATAGACATGAAATGCTGGATATAGTAAAAATTGATGGCAAAGCCCGCGGTGTAATCGTCCGTAATTTGATGACTGGAGAATATGAACGCCATTTTGGCCATGCTGTCGTTTTAGCCACAGGGGGATATGGGAATGTTTTTTACCTTTCAACCAATGCCATGGGTAGCAATGTAACCGCAGCGTGGAAAGCCTATAAAAAAGGCGCTATGTTTGGGAATCCATGTTTCACACAGATTCATCCAACCTGCATTCCGGTGTCCGGAGATTATCAATCCAAATTGACACTCATGTCTGAATCTCTGCGGAATGATGGCCGGATATGGGTTCCCAAGAAGAAGGGAGACGATCGTCGCCCACGAGATATTCCGGAAGATGAGCGTGATTATTATTTAGAACGACGTTATCCAGCATTCGGGAATCTTGTTCCCAGGGATGTTGCGTCCCGCGCAGCCAAAGAACGATGTGATGAAGGATTTGGAGTTGGACCAACCAAACTTGCCGTATATCTCGATTTTAAAGATGCGATTAAACGGTTAGGTCAGGATGTGGTGAGTGCCAGATATGGAAACTTATTCCAGATGTATGCAAAAATTACAGGCGACGATCCTTACACAACGCCCATGCGAATATATCCAGCTGTCCACTATACCATGGGTGGACTCTGGGTAGATTATAACCTTATGACTACCGTTCCCGGGCTTTATGCTATTGGCGAATGTAATTATTCAGATCATGGTGCAAACCGATTGGGGGCATCTGCATTAATGCAAGGATTGGCGGATGGTTACTTTGTCCTCCCTTATACAATAGGTGAATATTTATCCAATGATATTCGCACACCGGCGATTCCTACAGACCATGAAGCATTTGATAAAGCAGAAAAAGATGCACGAGATCGAAATGACCGGTTATTGAATAATAATGGCAGTCGCTCTGTGGAAAGTTTTCATCGTGATTTGGGACACATCATGTGGGAGAATTGTGGGATGGCTCGGAACCAAGGAGGACTCACAAAAGCAATCAGTGAAATTCAATCCTTGAAAAAAGACTATTGGGAAAAGGTTCGTGTTCCCGGCCGAGATAATGTTTTAAATCCAGAATTAGAGAAGGCGGGCCGTGTTGCAGACTTTCTGGAATTAGGTGAATTGATGGTTCGAGACGCACTGGACCGGAGTGAATCCTGCGGTGGACATTTTCGTGAAGAATCCCAAACCGAAGAAGGTGAAGCTCTCCGAGATGATAAAAATTTTACTTTTTCATCCGCATGGGAATATAAGGGTGAAGGAATAGAACCGATACGGAACAAGGAAGAATTAACATTCGACACCGTTCATTTAACTCAGCGGAGTTATAAGTAATGGCAAACTTGAATCTTACGCTTAAAATATGGCGCCAGAATGGACCCAATGAAACAGGAGGATTCAAAACGTATCACATCGCTGGACTCAATCCACATATGTCATTCCTGGAAATGCTGGATGTTCTGAACGAGCAATTAGTAAATACCGATGATGAACCCGTAGCCTTCGATCATGACTGTAGGGAGGGTATCTGCGGAATGTGTTCTATGGTGATCAATGGTCGTCCTCATGGCCCCTTAGATGGAACTACCACCTGTCAACTGCACATGCGTCATTTTAACAATGATGATACTATTACCATCGAACCGTGGCGGGCAAAACCATTTCCTGTTATCAAAGATCTGGTAGTAGACCGAACTCCATTTGACCGCATCATTCAGTCTGGTGGATTTGTATCTATAAACACCGGGAGTGCGCCGGATGGAAATGCCATTCCCATCGGAAAAGAAATTGCAGAAGAGGCTTTTGATGCAGCCGCCTGTATTGGCTGTGGTGCCTGTGTGGCTGCATGTAAAAATGCATCCGCTAGTTTATTTACAGCATCAAAAATATCTCAATTGGCGTTATTACCCCAAGGTCAACCAGAACGGGAAGAGCGGGCGATTCGCATGGTAAGACAGATGGATGAAGAAGGGTTTGGTCACTGCACAAATACGGGTGCCTGTGAAGCAGAATGTCCAAAAGAAATATCAGTGGATCATATCCGTAAAATGAACTGGGAATACCATCGAGCGAACGTAAAGGGATAAAAACTTTTAATGGTATATAAAAAAGCCCCACTCTTTGATAAGCTCAAAGGACGGGGCTTTTTTATTTTTAAATGACGGTTGTTTTTATTTTAATCTGAAATTTACTGGGATAGAGATCCAGACCCCCACGGGTCGCTCCCGTTGTTCTGCCGGATGAAATTTTGTCCTGCGGATGGCCTCCATAGCCGCCTCATCCAAACCTGTATTTGGAACGCCTTTTAAGATCAGGGTTTCTTTCACGCGACCCCTTTCATCAATGAAGGCTTGCACCACAACTACACCTTCAATACCGGCCTCTTGGGCAATTTCCGGGTAAATAGGCCTAATGGCTGTTTTAGCTCTCGGAGCTAAATCATATGGTATAAAGGCAACCTTAGGACCTGAAGGCGGTGGTGGTGGAGCGTCCATGTTGGAAAAATCATCAAAATCCAATTCGTCTAAAGTGAGATCGTCAGCAATGTCTTCATCATCTGAAGGGACAGGTATGGAAGGACGTGCGGGTGGGGGCGTATTATCAATTTGCTGGGTCTGGGGAATATCAATATTCTCAATAATAATCTGATCTACACCTTCAAATTCCATGGTGTTCTGAAAGCGGGGAAACATGAGAAAATTCATGATCACAAGCCCAACCCCAATCAACCCGGTAATCCGGATCACGACTGGGTATTTTATTTTCAGCGGATTTATATATTCCATTAATCAACCAGCGTTTTTGTGGAATAATTCAGTTTTAGCGCTTCCACCTTACGAAGATTATCATGAATTTTAGAAATGAGCCCCATTTCTGCTTCTTCGTCTCCTTTTAATGAAACTACGATCTGCGGGTCAGCCACTCTTTTATCATACATGACCAAGGATACATCATCCACACTAAGCAAACGATCATCAATGGAAATGAGACCTTCTTTAGAAACCCATAATTGAACTGTATGCCGTTTTGATTTCAACTTTTCGATTCGTTTAGCTTTAGGCAGATTCACAGGGAGTCCGGAATGCTCTTTTAATACAGTTGTAACCATAAAAAAGATAAGAAGCATAAAAATAATATCCGGCATAGATGCAGTAGGGATTTCGCTTGAGATTTGTGTTTTACGGGAAAATTTCATTAATTGCTGTTTGCGATTGAGATTCGTTTTGCATCAGCCATTTTCAATTGGTCGATGACACGAACATAATCATTATATGCGGTTTTTGGGTGGGCCTTTACAGAAATAATGAGTTTATCATTTTTCCGAAGTTTTTGTCCTACAACACGATGAATCTGTTCCACACTGATAGGTTCTTCGTCCAAAAGCACTTTCCCCTGAGAATTGATTAGGCAGTTCAGGATGTTTTCTTTTCGGATCTCAATCTCTATATCACCAGGAGGAGGGAGAACGATCCCCAATCCTTTATCCGTATCAATCGTCGTAGTTACGAGGAAAAATATCAGGAGTAAAAAGGCAATATCTGCCATAGAAGATGTGGGGATTACCCCACCTTTGAATCTGCGTTTTTTGGCCATACGGCTTTAGAGTTATTACTTTTTCTGGATTTCTTGTTCGTACAAGTGATCCATGATTTTTATGGACTGTTCTTCCATATCCAATACAAGTTTATCTATTCTGGATACAAAAAGATTTTGACACGTCTGAATAATCATAGCAACGATCAGCCCAAAGGCTGTCGTCAAAAGCGCCTGAGAAATACCACCCGCAACAACAGCAGGCGAAATATCATTAGCAGCTTTGATCGCGTCAAATGCGCTAATCATCCCCACAACCGTTCCGGTAAATCCAAGCATGGGTGCAAGAGTGATGACAGAATTTAACCAGATCATATTTTTTTCAAGAAATGCCATTTCGATTCCCCCAGCATTTTGAATCGCTTTCTCAACATCACCTAAACCACGATGCATTCTGGAAAGACCGGCATGAAAAATTGCAGAAACGGGCCCAGGGGTTTCTGCGCAAACCTGGACTGCAGCTGTTGTACCATTTTCATCGATTGCACTGACAATCTCATCAAAAAAAGATCGCGAGTCTACGGCAGACATCATGAGTGAATAAAATCGCTCAATAGCAAATCCAATCCCAAACAAAAGGGTTATTAGGATCGGCCACATAAAGCTACCGCCTTCTAAGAAATAATGGACCATAAGGTTCCTCCGGTTATAATCTAATTAGATTAAGAATATTTTTTGTTTAAAAGACTGTGAATTTAGTTTGATGATTCTAAAAATGCACCAGCTTCATTAAAATGTTTTAAGGTTTCAATTATCTGGTTATCCAATTGCAATCTGATATTTGCTGCTTCATCTTTTCCCCAGATTGCCCCGGCAATTTGACTTTTAATTCTATTATCGATAAAATTAGAATTTGTTCTTAAAGAATCTTGGATCACATCTATAGAATCTTTTTCAAGATGTACCAGAAAATCATCAAATAATTTCTCTGACACTTCCCATGTGTCCCTGAATTTTATAAATGAATGAAACTCATTTGGGCGTGTAGACGCAAATTCAGATGCAAAATTAAATATGGGTCGTTTAGGATTTCTTAATACTTTTCCTGTTTCCACATTCATGGTATTTTTATATGGAATATAAACATCAGGTGTAATGCCGCCACCGCCATAAACAACACGCCCCGCTTTTGTACTGTATTTTGGGCGTAGTTCTTTCAAGCTATCAATCTTGGATTCACGGTCCGTTTCATACAATTCTCTATAATAAGCCAAGTCATTCCCATTTTCATAAGGTCGCTGAATCAAGCGCCCAGAAGGTGTATAGTATCGGGCAATAGTCACTCGAACTGCTGCACCGGAATCCAAGGGTAACTGGCGTTGAACAAGGCCTTTTCCAAAACTTGTTTCACCTACAACAAGTCCACGATCCAAATCCTGGATTGCACCTGAAACAATTTCACTGGCACTGGCAGATCCTCGATTTATCATAACTATGAGTGAAAAATTATCCCAACCTATTTTTGGATTTGATGAAAAGACCTGGTTGGATTCTTTGATTTTTCCTACAGTATAAACTAAGGTATCTTTTGATGTAATAAATTGATCTGATACAGCTGCAGCCTGTTCTAAAAAACCACCGCTGTTTCCACGAAGGTCAAACAACAGGCGCGTCATACCTTGCGATTGAAGTTTTTCTAGGGCGGCTTTGACTTCAGTAGTAGTTGTGGCGGAGAATCGTCGGAGGAAAATATATCCAGTATTTTCATCGATCATAGTAGCGGCGCCTACACTATAAATAGGTATATTATCTCGAATAATCGTTACATCGAATGGTTTTTGGGCCCCAATTCGACTGATGGTGACGTCAACTTTGGTGCCTTTTCTTCCGCGCAGTTTTTTGAAAACTTCATCCTTGGTGATCTTATATGCATCTTCACCATTGATAGCAATTATTTTATCTCCCGGCATGAGCCCAACGAAATCTGATGGACTATCCGGTACAGGTGATATGACGGTAATAAAACCATCCAAAATATCAAATTCAATTCCAATACCTTGGAATTTCCCCTTAAAAAGTTCATTTATATTTTCCTGCTCTTTGGCAGGAATGTAGGTGGAATGAGGATCTAATTCTTCCATAAGTCCATGAAAAGCACCATCCATCACTTTATCCATATCAACAGAATCAAAATAAAAATGATTTACATATGAGATAATCTGCTGCAGTACATTGATCTTTTCTTTTAAGATCTTGTACACATTTTGATTGCTGGAATAAGCTTTTGGAATAAATAGGAAAGCAGCTAGCAAAAAGCCCATTGTTGCAGATAGAGCTATTGGCCCAATCTGGCGGAAATTTTTAAACATGATTTTTTATTATTTTTTATAAACCAATATAAAGCATCGTTCGAAACGATGCGCCTTGGATCGAAGATGCAGGTGAATCACTAATTTTTGTTCTCCCATTTAATACCCAATTTCCCGCTGGAATAGTTCCTTTATTAAATCCTACGCTAATCCGTAATCCTAATCGTTCTAAAAATTGCCATTTCACTGCTACATATGGTTGAAAATTGAAAAATGTTGCACTTACATCTCTTAATAATCCAGGAACGGGTCCCGGAGTAATTGGATCTGGATTATCATAACTATCTGCGTCCACGCCATAATACAATGTTCCTGTACTGTCCATAGTGCCATATGCGTTATCAAATATTGTTCCCCATCTTGGATTGCCGCTCTGTTGGTCCACGGCAATGCCTGCCCGCGCTAGGCCCATCAGAGCCCCAGCTGATAATTCAAGATCCTGTAAAAGAGGCATAACGTATTCGATAGATGTAGCACCCATAGAAATTGAAAATTTGGCTTCAATTGTCGGATTAAAAAAAGTAGTATAATTTTTGAAACTCTCGCCATCATCAAGAACCCCATCATCATCATCATCCTGAAAAATGATAATATCAGGCACTGTACTAATTGTTGTAGCTCCAGCACCAGCATAGCCTCCAATGCGCCAACGACCTGTAACATGGGCAAAGCCTTCACCACCATGAATCACGAAAGGATCACGGAAATTTTTTGGATCGAGCCCTAGTCCCATTAGGTCTGATGACCCGGGAATTGAATCAAGTTTAATATACATTGGGCTGTAGCCAATTCCGCCGCCCAGAAAATCTTCTAAGGGGTAACTGAATTGTGCCATTAAAAGAGAAGTACTCAGTGTAATAAATAAAACAATGTTTTTCATGTTGATAGGGTTCTCCGCATGGGGCACTATATCAAATTAAGATTCATACTTGAATTTAGAAAGAAAATATAGCCAAAAATTTAAGAATTAGAATTAAATAGTAATTAGGGGCTTTTTCTTGTAAAAAGACCCACTTCATCCTATATTTTTTGAAGAGTAAACGAGGTAAGGGAGATCAAAACGTGATTTACCTCCCGAATAACTACATCCAATTTTGGTTTTAACCATGAGGTTAAGTACGTTCACAAGAGAGAGAATGCGGTTCTTGCAAGGAATATTGATTGGGATCTTGCTCCTGTCTGGTCTCACAGGCAAGAGAGATTTCCACGTCCACGGTTCATATGATCTGGATAAGGATGGGCATGAAGAAACGCTCATCCTAAACGCCCGTGCGTCATCGGCGGTTTGGGTAGAGATTACAAAATCAGCCGCTATAGACACCCTTTGGTCATTTACATTGCCTCAGGGGCAAATATTCAATGATGCAGAAATTGTGGATATCGATAATGATGGTTACTATGAGATAGTCGCTGTGGTTGATCTGTTCCCTTCCATTAAAAACCAAGCATGGCTTTATGTTTTTCCCGGCAATGCCGACGGATTTGCATACGACCCATTAGTTTTAAGCTCTCAATCCTTGGGATTCAATATCGTCCGCCCTTCAAACCTATCATTGGTTCCAGGAGGATCTCCACAATTATGTGTGGCTTTTGGTGCAACCCTGCGCCAGAGCATGGTCTTTGATATTGATATATCAGATAATGATATTTCTCTTATGAACATTAAGATGCTCATAGCCCCGATTATTAGTAATGGTTATGGTTTGGTTTATACAGGTGGGTTCAGCAGCAATGGAAGACAATATATAGCGACTCTTTCTCCGGAACGCAATCAGCTCAAAACAGCTATTTTTGATGTAGGACAAAATTTTAAATTGATTCAATCTTCATTAATTGAATTGGGCCATGTACAACATCTCCTTGGGGCGGACATCCAAGAGTTTCGATCAAAGCGATCAAATAAAAACGGTTTATTGGTTCCATTTGGATCCAATGATGTTTTTCTTTTGGAAGTTGACAGTGAAGAGACAAAACTTTTTAATACCAGCCTTTCTGGAAAAAGTGCTTTCCCGATTTTAGAAAAAAAGGGCCAACCCAATATTGTTGATATACTTAGTAAAAGGCGGGATGCAGAAGTGTACACTGCCCAACCAATCCTATCGCATCATCTTCCTTCTTCCCGTACAGAAAAAGAGCAGCTACCCCCCCCCCCGCCACCATTGATTGATGAAGCTGCAACACTTAAATCTGTTGCTATGTACAATGATCAAGATTTGACCAGCCTCCCCGATGATCAAAACGAAGTTTATGTCGCGACCAATGAAAAAGTAGATAATCAGGTGAAATATGACTCTTTAGCTCCAACACTTGGGGATTTTCTGGCAAGCGTAAAAAAGGACAAACCTGAAGGATCATCGGGTATTAAAAGGGTTGCTGTTCCGAATATGAACAAGGAAATGGAAAGCGTCACATGGGCAGATGAAGCCGGGTTTACGCAGGTGAACCTTGGAGAGTATATTTCCAAAGAGACAGAAAACGATTCTGTCCAATCACCAATTCCAGAAAAAGACAAAGGTCTTTCCACTTTTACAAAAACAGTGCACGAAGCATTAATTCCAACTATTGTGAATGTAGACACCATATTAGATATGCAGTCTGAAAATGAGATTGATCTATACTATGTGCTGGCTATGACACCCGCATCAGATACAAAGGATAGGTATATTTTTGATGGAGAAGCTCCTTTTGGAGTTGCAGTCAATCAAGTTCCTCCCATGGGTAAAGCAACTCATTTTCAACACGGCGTTTCTGCGAACTTGGCAAACTTGAAACGGGGCGAATCCTATGATTTTGCTTATTCATTGCGTGATGCGCGGTTAGATAGCATCACAACGCTGACCATGGTCCACGATATGCAGACCAATGTAGTTTTTATGTCCATTTCCCCCACGCAAGATTCTTTATCGCAATCTTACCAGCCGGAAGCATTCGATCCAAAGTTATTTGAATTCCCAAACTATTTCTTTGAAGGGTTTCCCACTTCATTGGATATGGATTTTACAGATAAGTTGATTAGGTTCTCATTTGATGGTGTGGAGGACTCTACCTATCAAGGAATATATCTTTCTTCAACAACACCATCTACTCCTTCCCAATCTCTGGCTGTTTTTATGGATGATGGGACCCTCCAAGCAGTTAGAGGCGAAGTGATAGTACGAGCCAATGGTTCCAAAAAGGTGACGACAGAATTTGATCTGGTTGGTACGGTCGAACCTGCGGTCATGTTTTCCCGGCTGATCCAGGAATTCTTTCCAGATGAATTGAAAATTAAACTTCTTCAGGGTGCATCATTGGAAGAACCATTGTTTGGCCCGTCGGGCAAACTACCTAAAATCACACGGGAGCCTCGTTTACCCGAAGCCGAGCCCGATCAAGTGAATCCTGAAATTCCTATAGAACCAAAACAAAGCAATGTTCCTGAAGGGCTGGAAATTTCTACAGAAGATCAATCTATTACTGAATCTAAAACGTCGGAAACACAGGAAGATGAAATTGGACCTGCAGTATTAGAAGTGGAAAAACTGGCATCGGATTCCCTATCAACACCCACAGATTCACTCAAATTAGAGTCTCGGAAAGAAACACTTACACCCGTTGAAGAAGAGTCCCCCGCACAACCGGAAGAATCTCAACCCGATAATGAATCAGAAAAAGAAAAAACAGATAATGTTAAAACAGAAGAAAATGACGGGAGTGGTGCGTAGGTAGTTCAATGGATCTATCTTACACAGTACGAAAAATACTAGGTGTCTTGACCCTTGGCCTCGGCATTTCTTTTGGCCAGAAGATTGTTCATATGAACGGAAC